>JAZNFW010000001.1:0-13461 GCA_045576175.1 Clostridia bacterium
AAAATTCCGCCTAGGGCTTTTGGCGTAAAGAAAACCTCTCTTAAAAACGCAGATACACCGCAAACGGCACTTGAGAAAATTAAGTTCCATTATTCAAGTGCCGTTTAGCGAGGACTTGCAGAAAATATTTCTGCTTCCGCAACGGCGGTAGGATATGCGTTTTTAAGAGAGGTTTTTAGCCGTAAAAGACCTAGCGGACGGCTGGGGATGCAAGGGGAGCAGCTGTTGGCTCCCCTTGCGGTTTATTCCACAATAATTAAAAAATAAAAACTTATTAGGTGTTAAGGCACTCATTAAAAGATAAGACAAATCTCATATAAGTCCAGCACCCTTTCACCTCACATTAAGTACATCCTTAAGCTGTTTTATAGACGACACACCCACAATGGGGAACACATCCGTAGAGCACGAATTTATGAGCATTTTAAGGTTGGTGTAGGAGAGAGTATCTCCTGTTCTGTCCGCCTCTGCTTTAATTAATGTATACGCCTTTATACTTTCCTCGCAAAGATATCTTTCTTTTGCTTTCGGAGATAAAATGCCTGTGGCATACTTCTGGAAAAAGCCCTTTGCCTGCGGAGAATATGCAAAAATGGGTATGCCTGCGTCCTCGTAATTTTTCTTTTCCTCTTTGCCAAGGACCAAAAGAGAGCTATCGGGCAGAGACACACATTTTGCAAGGTTATAGTGAACCTGACTTGCACAAAAGCCGTCTTGTCCGCTCTCGTAGGCATATCTGTTGGCATCGTCTATTCTCTCATATGTCCAGTTGGATGCACCGAAAAAGCGAATCTTTCCTTTTTTAACCATATCATTTAAGGCATCTATTATGTGGCGTACACCTTTTTTCTCGTCATCTCTGTGGAGCCACAGCATATCTATAGTGTCCACACCCAGTGCCATAAGGCTACTGTCTATGTCCTCTTCTATTTCGGCAGGCGAAAGTCTTGAAGTGCCGTCGGATTTTGGAAATGCACACTTTGTAGATATAAAAATATTCCTTTTCTTTTCCTTAAGATACCTGGCTATTAGCTCTTCGCAACTTCCGTTTGCGTAGCTTCTTGCAGTATCTATTGCATTTCCGCCGTTTTCTATATAAAAATCCATAATGTCAAAGGCAGTATTAGCGTCGGTTTTTTCCATAAAACCGTATGTGCCCAATATAATTTCGGACAAATTTTCGCCTAAGAAGTTTGTGTATTCCATCATAACAACTCCTAAAAATCCTAAAAATTAGCCATCGGCATTGAGTATAGCACACGAAAATCCTTTTGTAAAGAAAAATTTTTAGTAGAAACATTTGACAAAACCTATTTTATGTTGTATAATACTCCAGTATGCATATGCATACTTTCCTTGCTTCAGATAAAGTGTCTGAGGCCAAAGTCCAAAAGGAGGTGAATTATCGTGGAAAATGTTAAGAACAAGTACGAAACCATCTTTGTTATTGACGCGTCTTTAGCAGAAGACCAGATCAATGCTACAACAGAGAAGTTCAAGGCTCTCATCGAAGCCAACGCTACAGTAGAATCCGTAGATGTTTGGGGCAAGAGAAGACTGGCATATCCTATCGATTACAAAACAGAGGGTTACTATGTTTTGGTTAATTTTGAAAGCCAGGCTGAATTTATTGCAGAACTTGAAAGAGTTTACAACATCACAGACGGTATCTTAAGAACTATCGTAGTAAGAAAATAGTAAAGGCCGGTGAAAACTAATGAACAAGGCAATTCTGGTTGGCAGACTCACAAAGGACCCCGAGCTTAAAACCACAGGAAGCGGTGTTTCCGTATGCAGCTTTACGCTTGCTATAAACCGCCGTTTCAAAAACAGCGAGGGCAACTACGACGCAGACTTTATAAACTGCGTTGCTTGGAGACAGCAGGCGGAATTTATTTCCAAGTACTTCTCAAAGGGCCGTATGGTAGGCGTTTGCGGTTCCATACAGACCAGAAATTATGAAAGAGAAGACGGTCAGAGAGTTTATATTACCGAGGTTGTTGCAGAAGAAATCAGCTTTGTGGACAGTAAGTCCCAGGGTGAGAGCACTCCTTCAAACAATATTGGCTCCAACACCAACTCATTTGGTGCAGACGACGGCTTTGTGCCCGTTCCTGCAGATGATGACCTGCCGTTCTAAGTTCTAAAGACGAACGAATAATAAAAGGAGGTTTACAAAATGGCTGAAGAAAGAGCTTTCCGCAGAAAGTCCAAAAAGAAAGTTTGTGCTTTTTGTGTAGATAAAGTAGCTGAAATCGATTACAAGGATATAGCTAAATTAAGAAGATATGTTTCTGAAAGAGCCAAGATTCTTCCCAGAAGAATCAGCGGTAACTGTGCAAAGCACCAGAGACAGCTTACAACTGCTATAAAGAGAGCAAGACACATCGCTCTTCTCCCTTATTCAGCTGATTGATTTTTCAAATTAAAACAAAGCCGAGTGTTTTTTAAACACTCGGTTATTTTTTTAGGCTTTGTCTTGTATTTTCATAATAATTTGTTTTTCGTTTTTTCTTGCAAAATTGCTTAGTGAATAGGAGCGAATTCTTTCTTTTGCAATATTGGGAACAAGAAAACCGTTCGATGTGAGCTTGGCACAGCGGTTTATAATGGTTTTGTTGGTCACACCGAGCTTCTTGCTTATCTCTATCGGAGTAAATTCAAATATGCGATTTTTCAGAAGATATAAAAGAAAATCCTTTTCCTTGGTGTTTAAATAGGACAGGCTGCCATCAAGTTCATCATCTGTGGACGCTTTTGAAACCTCGCAAACCTTACTTGAATATAATTCCATCATACGAAGGAAATAGTTAATCCAGATTTCAGGATGGGGAGGATTCTCTCTTCCCGAATAATAAAGAGCAGGCAATCCCATCTGAAGAGATGCGTAATATTCGTCGGGGTCATAGGCAAAATATTCCTCGAGTGAACCAATTCCGTTAAAGCCATAGCCGTGTAAATCCAGTACATATCCTGACATCAACCTTGCGGTACGGCCATTTCCGTCCTCAAAGGGATGAATGGTAACCAGTTGATAATGTACAACAGCCGCAATAATAAGAGGGTGATCGTCAGTTGTGTTCACATATTCCACAAGTTCATCAATGAGATCAGGAATTTCTGTGTATTCGGGCGGTATATATTCAGCAGCTCCGCTTTGCGAATCGTATACAGCAAATAACATTCCGGCAGGCATTTCTCCTCTGAATCCAAGTTTCTCTTTGGAAGAGCCCTTTAGAACAGCCCTCTGAACTTCAAGCAAGAGTTCCTTTGTAAAGGGCTTTTTTGTCTTTAATTTTTCTTCAAGCATATTAAGGGCAAGAAAATAATTTCTCACTTCTTGTTCGGGTTTTAAAAAGTGTTTGTGTTCGTCTCTTTCCGTTGCTTCGTTTGCTTGAGCTTCGGTTAAAGGATTTCCTTCAATTTTATTTGAAGCATATGAACTTTTCTTTTTGGAGTTTTTTCGAAGTTTGTTTTTAGTTACCTGCGGAAGCTCAATGGATTTAAGACGGTAGCGGTTTTCATCAATGGCAGACAGCTTTTTTAAAATGTCATTTGTTATTGTAACCTTTATCATAAAATCACCCCTACATATAGTATACCATAACAAAAATAAAAATTCCACTATTTTTTCACTATTTTTTCACTATTTTTCACTATTCTCGTCATATTCAAAAAGATGTTTTGGATAAATGTATTAAGAATAGCCCCTTATATTACTCCTACATAATTTTTCCTCTTTTGTCATATAAATAGAAATATGTGCAAAGGAAGTGAATATTATGTCTCCCCGATACAACAGGACCAACAAAAGATACAAGGTAAAGATTCCAAAGGAAAAAATGTCTTTTCCAAAAAAAGTTTTCATACAGTCCGTTTTATCATTATCTGTTTTTTGTGTGCTTTTGATATACTCATTCTTTTCTGCGGGAAAGATGGTCACCTCATATCTTGACACATCATATGGATTAAATGATTGGAAATCCTTTTTTGTGTCGGCTGGTGAGGGTATAAAAGAAAAAACCTCGCTTGTTGCAGAAACCTACCTGTCTTTTGTGGAAAAGGCAGATAAAAAGGTCGGAATCAAAGAGCCAAAGGGCGAAACTGCTCTTGCACACAAAGAAGATGAAATCAAACCAGACACCGTCCCCGAGGGTCTTGATGAAGAAGAGCCTCGGAGGTGGTATGCCCCCGTAGAGGGCAGCATCACCTCGCACTTTGGCGACAGAGAACACCCCGTAAATAGCGAAAGCTCTCTGCACACAGGCATAGATATAGGTGCCGATATGGGCACAACAGTTGTTGCCGCCGCAAAGGGAGTGGTAAGCAAAGTGGGTCAGGACTCAGCCAACGGAAACTTTGTGTTTGTGGAGCACGCAGGGGGTATAACCACTGCGTATGCCCACCTTGAAACAATAGCTGTTACAGAGGGGGAATATGTGTCGGAAATAATAAAGATAGGCACCGTAGGCTCTACGGGCATATCCACAGGTCCGCACCTGCACTTTGAAATCAAGGTAGACGGAAAAAGTGTAGACCCCGAAAGTTACATTCTTTTTAATGAAGGGTGATGCACTTGAAAAGAAAACTCAAAGCTACCCTTATGCTCACCCTGTGGTGCGTGTTCTTTGAGCCAAAATGGCTTGTGGCAGTATCTTGTGCGGTAATACTTCACGAGTGTGCCCACCTTTTAATGTGCACCGCTTTGGGTGTGCGTGTTTCTGCAATAAGGGCACTTCCTTGGGGTCTTACGGCAACTGCCCCTCTTATGCACGAGCCGTTTTGTCAGCTTGCTGTGTCTATTGCAGGACCTATGTGCAATTTTTTTCTTCTTCTTTTTTGTCCTCTTATAGAAAAACTCATTTCGCCCGAAGCGGCAGATATCTTTGCACTTTCCAATCTGGCAGACGGGCTTCTTAATCTTATACCCGCCCTTCCGCTTGATGGCGGAATAATACTAAAGGCCTTTTTGTCGTCATTCTTCGGTCTGGCAAAGGGCTTTTCTTATATGATAAGAATCACTGCCGTAACAGGTTGTGTGCTAATACTTCTGGGTGTACATATTTTTATATATACAGGCTCAAACGCCTCCTACCTTATGGCAGGATTTTTCATTATATATAACTTAAAGCACGAAAAAGAGCTAATAATGTGCATAAGAAAGAGGATTTTAACAGGCGAAATCACATCAAAGCCTCGCCCTAAAAAGATATATGCCGACCATATGAGTAACGCCATATGCCTTCTGGACCTTGTAAGTCCCGTTTATACCATAAATGTACTTGTTACAAAAAACGGCAAGGTTGTGGGTAGCGTGTGTCAGAAAGAAATAATAGAAAATGTTCTTAAAAACAGTATGATAACAGTGGGAGAATGTATTGAAAAAAATTAATTTTTATGATAAAGTATAATACATAAGATAACAAAGGATTGATAAAATGCTCAAACAAAAAATAGAAAACCTTCTGCCGTTTGTGGAAAAGCCTTCTCGCTACACAGGCGGTGAACTAAATAGTGTAGTAAAGGACAAAAACTCTGTAGACATACGGGTGGCTTTCTGCTTTCCTGATGTGTATGAGGTTGGCATGAGCCATCTTGGTATGAAGATACTCTACTCTCTTTTAAACGAGAGAGAAGACACCTGGTGCGAGAGAGTCTTTGCCCCCTGGACAGATATGGAAGATAAAATGAGAGAGAATTCCATTCCTCTTTTTGCCCTAGAGAGTAAAGACCCTGTGTCTTCGTTCGACATAGTTGCCTTTACGCTCCAGTATGAAATGAGCTATTCCAACATACTCAATATGCTTTCGCTTGCGGAAATTCCTCTTCTTAAGAAAGACAGAAAAGAGTCAGATCCCTTTGTAACAATGGGCGGACCCTGTGCATACAGTGCAGAGTGCTTAAGTCCGTTTGTGGATTTCTTCCAGCTCGGCGAGGGCGAGGAAATGATGAACGAATGTATGGACGTTTATCTTGAGTGGAAAAAGAAAAACCTCCCAAGAGAAGAGTTTTTAAAAATGGTATCCAAGGTGGAGGGTGTGTATGTTCCGTCCTTCTACGATGTAAGCTACAATGAGGACGGCACCGTAAAGGCAATAGATCCGCTTTATGACTTTGTGCCAAAGACAGTACGCAAAAGAGTTGTGGAGGATTTGGACAAGGCGTTTTACCCCGACAAATTTGTTGTGCCCTACACCGAAATCGTGCACGACAGAATAATGCTCGAGGTGTTTAGAGGTTGCATACGCGGTTGCCGTTTCTGTCAGGCAGGTCAGATTTACAGACCTGTAAGAGAAAAATCGCACGAAACCCTCATAAAGCAGGCAAAAGCCCTCTTAAAATCCACAGGATATGAGGAAATAAGCCTTTCTTCACTCAGCACATCGGACTACCGCTCACTAAAAGAGCTTACCGACGAGCTTCTTAAAATAACCGAAGAAAACCGTGTTAATATGGCACTCCCGTCACTTCGTCTTGACTCTTTTTCTATGGAGCTTATGGACAAGGTATCCAAGGTGCGCAAAAGCTCATTAACCTTTGCTCCCGAGGCGGGAACACAGAGAATGAGGGATGTTATAAACAAGGGCATAACCGAAGAAGACCTTATGGCAAGTAGCGAAATGGCTTTTAAGGGCGGTTACAGTAACCTTAAGCTATACTTTATGATAGGTCTTCCTTTTGAAACAATAGAAGATGTGTGCGGTATTGCAGAGCTTAGCAAAAAGGTGGAGAGGGTATACAACAATATCCCCAAGGATATGCGTGCGCCGAACCTTAGGATTACGCTTTCCGTTTCTTCATTCGTGCCCAAGGCATTCACCCCGTTCCAGTGGGCAAAGCAGGACACAATGGAGGAACTTAGAGTAAAACAGTATGCATTAAAAGACAACATAACCTCAAGGAAGATAAAGTACAACTACCACGAAGCACCCGTAAGTGTGCTTGAGGGTGTGTTTGCCCGTGGCGACAGACGCCTCTCGGATGTTCTTTTAAAAGCTCACGAAAAGGGAATCCGCTTTGACGGATGGAGCGAATACTTTGATATGGAAAAGTGGACAGAGTGCTTTAAGGAATGCGGTCTTGAAATCGAGTTTTACACAAGGGAGCGCTCATTTGACGAAATTCTCCCCTGGGATATGATAGACATCGGTGTAAAAAAGAGCTTTCTTATAGAAGAAGCAAAGAGAGCACAGAGGGCAGAGGTTACGCCAAACTGCCGTGAAAAGTGTTCGGGATGCGGTGCAAATTGTTTCAAAGGCGGTGTGTGCTATGAGTAAATACAGACTTTGCTATACCGAGGGCGACGAGGTAAGGTTTATCTCGCATCTGGACTTTATGCGCACAGCGCAAAGAATATTCAGAAGAGCTAATCTACCTGTTAAATACTCCGAGGGCTTTAATCCTCATATGGTTATGACCATAGGACTTCCCCTTTCTGTAGGCACATCTACCGAGTGCGACTGCCTTGAAATTGAGCTTACACAAGAGGTAGATACATCTTTGGCACTAAAGAGCATAAACGAGGCGTGCCCAAGTGGTATAAGCTTTTTGGGTATGAAGGATGCACAGGGTTTAAAACCTCTTCATCTTATAGACAGTGCGGTGTATGAAGCTAACTTTACAACCAGCAAAGAGATAGGTCTATTAGAATATATATCTGCACCCTGTGTTATGATAGAAAAGAAATCCAAAAGAAAGATAAACGAAGTAAACATAAAAGATTATGTAAGAAATATCACCATAGAGGAAACCGACGGAAAAAGCCACAAGGTAAAAATGCACATAAATGCAGGCAACACATCCAACCTAAAGCCCGAACTTGTGCTAAAATCTATGGCAGACTTTTTCTCCTGCAGTGTTTCCGATATAAACATAGTAAGAAAAGAAATATATTTTGATGATATGACAAGGGTGTTTTAAAATGGATTACGCTTCTCTCAAAAAGGAAATAGCTTACCACAGCCACCAGTACTATGTTCTGGACAACCCCACCATAACAGATGCCGAGTACGATGCTCTTATGCGTAAACTAATAGATTACGA
This sequence comes from Clostridia bacterium, assembly GCA_045576175.1. GTDB lineage: Bacteria > Bacillota > Clostridia > UMGS1810 > UMGS1810 > RGIG8748. The sequence goes on from JAZNFW010000001.1 coordinate 8,044, forward strand.
GAGGGAGCATCCTGAGGTGGTAACGGCCGACTCTCCCTCGCAGAAAATAGGCGGAGTAATACTGGACGGCTTCAAATCCGTACCCCACGCTGTTGCTATGCAGAGCCTTCAGGACGCATTCTCGCACGATGAGGTTCGAGATTTTGACAAGAGGGTAACCGACGCCCTCGGCAGAAAAACCGAGTACGCCGTAGAGCACAAGATAGACGGTCTCTCCGTTTCGCTTGAATACGAAAATTCCGTTTTCGTGCGAGGCTCCACAAGGGGCGATGGCTTTGTGGGCGAGGATGTAACCGAAAATTTAAAAACTATTATGTCCATACCCCTAAGGCTTATGGAGGATGTGGAATATCTCGAGGTAAGAGGCGAGGTGTTTATATCCAAGGAAAACTTTAAAAAGATAAACGACCTTAGAGAAAAAGAAGGCGAGAGCACCTTTGCAAATCCCAGAAATGCGGCGGCAGGCTCACTTCGTCAGCTGGACAGCTCCGTTGCAAAAGAAAGACGGCTTGATATATTCATATTCAACATTCAGTCTGTCCGCGGAAGAGAGTTTTCCACACACCTTGAGGGACTTGAATTTTTGCGAAAATGCGGTTTCAAGGTAATTGGCTCAAAGACTGCTTTTAGTAGCATCGAAGATGCACTAAAAGAGGTTGAGGCAATCGGCGAAAACCGCCCCAATCTCTACTACGATATAGACGGTGCAGTAATTAAGGTAAATTCCCTCTCCGACAGAGATGCCCTTGGCTCCAATGCCAAAACGCCCAAATGGGCAATTGCATTTAAATACCCTGCCGAACAGAAGGAAACCACCATAAATGATATAGTAATACAGGTTGGCAGAACAGGTGTTCTTACACCCAATGCCGAGTTTGACCCTGTTACCGTTTCGGGCAGTGTCATAGCCCGTGCCACACTTCACAACGAGGATTATATAAAACAAAAGGATATCCGTATAGGCGACAGAGTTCTTGTGCAAAAGGCAGGCGACATTATTCCCGAGGTTGTAAGAGTTCTTGCCGACAGGCGAGACGGAACAGAAAAGGCATTTACTATGCCCAAGCAGTGCCCTGTATGCTTATATCCTGTTCACCGTGAGGATGGCGAGGCAGCTGTAAGATGCACAAATCCTCTATGCCGTGCACAGCTTGCAAGAAGCATTGAGCACTTTGTGTCAAGAGACGCTATGGACATAGAGGGCATGGGACCGTCCGTGGTAGAAAAGCTTATGGAAGCAGGACTTGTAGAGAGCTGTGCCGACCTCTACACTCTTAAAGCAGAGGATATTGCATCTCTCGAAAAGATGGGCAAAAAAAGTGCAGACAATCTCATAGGAGCACTGGAAAAATCCAAATCAAACGATATGCCAAGGCTTCTCTTCGCTTTGGGCATAAGGCACATAGGTCTTACCGCCGCAAAGAATATATCAAAGGCGGTTGGAAGCTTTGACAGACTTTTTGAAATTACAACCGAGGAGCTTTGCACCATAGAAGATGTGGGCGAAAAAATGGCAAAGAGCCTTGTGGACTTCTTTAGTCTGGAGAGCACAAAAGAGCTTATAGAGTCGCTTAAGGTGGCGGGCGTAAATATGAGTCTTCTTGGCATCGACGAGCCAAAGAGCACATCGCTTTCGGGCAAAACCTTTGTAATAACAGGCACTCTGCCCACTTTAAGCCGAAAGGATGCACAAAACCTAATCGAAGAAAATGGCGGCAAGGTGTCCGGCTCTGTATCCAAAAAAACCGATTACCTTCTCTCTGGCGAAGAGGCGGGTAGCAAGCTTCAAAAGGCCATAGATTTGTCGGTGCCTGTGATTTCGGAGGAAGATTTATACAATCTTTTAAAAGGTGACATATAAATTTAATAAAAATGCACTAAAAGACTTTATAATTTAATGCATAACATACAAAATGCTCTATAGGTACTTGCGTACTGAGAGCATTTTGTGTATAATGATAATACATTTTACCTTTTACCAGTTATAGTTTTTTTCTATAACAAGAATAGAATTGGAGGCGTTTAGGTAATGAACAGAGTTTACAATTTTTCCGCAGGTCCGTCTGCACTTCCCCTGCCCGTTCTTGAGCAGGCTCAAAAGGAGCTTATTTGTCACGGCACATCAGGAATGTCCGTTATGGAAATGAGCCATCGTTCAGGTGCATATCAGGCTATCATAGACGAGTGCGAGGCATCTCTTCGCTCACTTCTGGCAATTCCCGATAACTACAAGGTTCTCTTCCTTCAGGGCGGAGCTTCCAGCCAGTTTGCCATGATTCCCATGAACCTCTTTAACAAGAGCAAAAAGGCAGATTGCGTAGTTACAGGCGCATGGGCAAAGAAGTTTAGCAAGGAAGCAGCAAAATACGGCGATGTAAAGGTTATAGCATCCTCCGAGGATAAGACCTTCTCCTATATCCCCAAGCTCGACAAGAGCACATTCACTCCCGATGCAGATTTCTTCCACATAACATACAACAACACAATCTACGGAACTAAGTTCTCTACTCTTCCCGAAGTAGGAAATGTTCCCCTCGTTGCAGATATGTCCTCTTCCATATTGAGTGAGCCTGTGGATGTATCCAAGTTTGGCATTATATATGCAGGTGCGCAGAAGAATATGGCTCCTGCAGGTCTTACAGTTGTTATAGTAAGAGAAGATTTAATAGGAAACGCTATGGACATTACACCCACAATGTTCGACTACAAGATACACGCAGAAAACGGCTCTATGTACAACACACCCCCCACATATCCCATATACATCTGCGGACTTGTGTGCAAGTGGCTTGAGAGCCTTGGCGGTCTTAGCGCTATGAAAGCTATAAACGAAGAAAAGGCTTCTATAATATACAACTATCTTGACGAATCTAATATGTTTAATGCTACAGTTGCCGCTAAGGAAGACCGTTCACTTATGAATGTTCCCTTTATCACGGGCGACGATGAATTAAATGCAAAGTTTATAAAGGAAGCTGCAGCAAACGGCTTTGTAAACCTCAAAGGTCACAGAAGCGTAGGCGGTATGAGAGCTAGCATCTACAATGCTATGGGTGTAGACGGTGTTAAGGCTCTTGTAGACTTTATGAAGAAGTTTGAATTAGAAAATAAGTAAGGTGGTTTTAAAATGTACGAGGTATTAACTTTAAATAAAATAGCAAAATGCGGTCTCGATATGCTTGACAGCGACATATTCACAGTGACCGATGCATCCGAAAATCCCGACGGCATAATCTTAAGAAGCTTTTCTATGCACGAAATGGAAATTCCAAAGAGCCTTAAGGCTGTTGCAAGAGCAGGTGCGGGTGTAAACAATATTCCGATAGACAAAATGACTCAAATGGGTATCCCCGTGTTCAACACACCCGGTGCAAATGCAAATGCCGTTGCAGAGCTTGCAATTGCAGGTCTTCTTATGGCATCCAGAAAGATAAATGACGGCATAAACTGGGCAAAGACCTTAAAGGGCGAGGGTGCAAATGTAGGCAAGCTTGTAGAAAAAGGCAAGAGTGCCTATACAGGCCCCGAAATAAAGGGCAAGACTCTTGGCGTAATAGGTCTTGGCGCAATAGGCGTTATGGTGGCAAACTATGCCGTGGCACTCGGTATGAATGTAATAGGCTATGACCCCTACATTTCGGTAGATGCTGCATGGTCTCTCTCCGGAGCGGTTAAAAAGTCAGCTGACATAAAGGCTCTTGTATCCAAGTGCGACTACATTACAATGCATCTTCCTCTTCTTGACTCCACAAGGGGTATGATAAACGAAGAGCTTATGGACTGCATGGAAGACGGCGTGAGAATTCTCAACTTCTCAAGAGGCGAGCTTGTAGACAATGCCGATATGAAAAAGGCTCTCGAGCTGGGAAAGGTTGCATGCTATGTAACAGACTTCCCCTCGGAAGAAACTCTTGATATGCCAAACACTGTTAACATTCCTCACCTTGGTGCTTCCACACCCGAGGCTGAAGACAACTGTGCAGTTATGGCAGCAAAAGAGCTCTCCGACTTTATGTGCACAGGTAACATACGAAATTCTGTAAACTATCCCAACTGCGAAATGGCTATGGGTGGTAAATACCGTGTTACAGTAGCTCACAAGAATATGCCAAATATGCTTGCAGATTTCTCTGCACTTTTCTCCGATGCAAATATAAATATCATAAATATGATAAATAAGTCTAAGGGTGAAAATGCATATACTATGATAGATGCGGATAGTATTCCCGATGGCATCGAAGAGAAGATAGAGGCTACAGAAGGTGTGCAGAGAGTAAGAGTTATTAAAAGTATATAATCTCTAGGAATGTAAAAGAAAGCGCAGAGCGCTTATAGGCTAGGTTACACAAGTTTAATTGTGATAAATAGCTGTAAAACCAAAATATGTAGGAATCTGCATTTGCAGATTCCTATTTTTTTATAGCCTATAAGCTCTAAGCGAACTTCACCTCTCGACGTACCTTTGTACGCCTTCGGGTCCCCCTCGCAAGCAAGGCTTGCTTCGGTTTAGTTCGCTTATTCTGCATCTTTTTTTACATCCCTTTCCTTGAACAGTTTGGTGACGGACACTTTTTGTTGCATTAACCGCAACAATAGTGGAGCTTTTACTTGCAATTTATTTTTTTGTGTGTTATACTACATTTGCGACACATTTGAATAATATTGCCATAATAGGTGCATTTTACATTGGTAAAAATGCATCCTCTATTTTGCACCTATTTGGCGTAAAAATGTGTCGCAGCATTTGAGGCTATGCATTTTTCGTGCGTGGCTTCGGCTGCGCACTTTTTTATTGGGAGAAACAAGGAATGAACATAAAACTTGAACTTTTAAGAAACTACATATGCGATTTTGTAAATAACAATTTGGAAGATTTTGAAATAGATGCTTCCCAAATCGCCGATACAACGGCTATACAGATTCTATCTGAGATACAAAAAGTAATTAAGAATGAAAATCATTCTGATTTTGATGTAGTAGAAAAAATTGTTTGTATTTTTGAAAGGTACAATATAGATTGTGGTGGATGTCACGATTTTTGAACACATTGGGGAGGGGGATTTTAATGCAGAATGCAGAGTGCAGAATGCAGAATGGAGAATGTGGAGTGCAGAATGCAGAATTCATAATTCAGCATTTTGCATTTTGCATTTTAAATAGCCCCTTTCAATTATTGCAAATAAAAAAGAGAACACTTTGCAGTGCTCTCTTTTTTATTTGGCGACCGAGAAGGGGCACATATGCTTCGCATCTGTCCTGGTTGTCCACCCAAGCCTTCGGCTTCGGTACCGGACTGCGCAACTTTTTGCTAAAAACAGTCCACTGGACTGTTTTCTTAACGCAAAAACCCTCTCAGGCTTCGAGCCCCTTTCAATTATTGCAAATGAAAAAGAGAACACTTTGCAGTGCTCTCTTTTT
>JAZNFW010000002.1:0-2824 GCA_045576175.1 Clostridia bacterium
CCTCTCCAGAAATTGCCGCCGCCTACAACTATGGCAATCTCAACGCCAAGTTCAAGCGCCTTTTTGATTTTGTCGGTAATCTTGCCTATAGTTTCTTCGCAAAGTCCAAAGTGCTTTTCTCCTGCCAAAGCCTCACCGCTAAGCTTCAAAAGTACTCTTTTGTATTGTGGCATGGTGTAACCTCCAATTAAAGTATTTACAATTTTTTCTATGTAATTATACCATATTATAACCTCAATTGCAAGGCATTTTTTGCATAGCACAAGCGACCAGCGAATATTTTATTGTAAATGAGAATAGATAGTTTATGGGGTGTAATGATGAATAAAAAATTTTTTCTTAAATTTAGTTTTGTATGCTTCCTTTTTCTGCTATGCTTCGGATTTGCAATAAAAGCAAGAATGCTGGTTCCGGTAAGCACAACACCGCTTACGCAGAAGACTATAATAATAGACGCAGGCCACGGATTGCCCGACAACGGCGCATCGTCAAAAAGCGGTACATACGAAAGCGAAATTAACCTCAAAATTGCAAAAAAACTAAAGAAGCTTTTAAAAAAGGGCAAGGTAAATGTAATAATGACCAGAGAAGACGAAAACTCTCTTAGCACATCACAAACAAACAATAAGAGAGACGACCTGCAAAAACGGGTAAACATTCGGGACACTTCTGATGCTGACATATTTTTAAGTATACATCTCAACCATTTTTCACAGCCTCAGTACAGCGGTGCACAGGTATTTTACAGCGCCGGTAATCCTGAGAGCGAAATGCTTGCAAACACCATTCAAAAAAACCTTATCGAGCTAGTTGACCCAGAAAACACAAGGAGTTCAAAGGCATCAGGAGATATCTTTGTTCTAAAAAACTCATCCATCCCCTGCGTACTTGTTGAATGCGGTTTTTTGTCCAATGAAAGAGAAGCAAAACTACTCGAGGACGACAGCTACCAAAATAGGATTGCGTGGGCGATATACTCAGGAATTTGTGAATATTACGAAAATCTATAACCACAATATATTGTATTTTTCGCTTTTAACAAAATTATTACAAAATTTTAATGGATTATTCTCCAAGGTTATGCTATAATTAATTATATAGTCGTGTGCTTAAACGGAGGATAATATATGAAAAGATTTCTTTCCATTTTGATAATAACCGCTTTTCTCCTTGTGCTGACAACTCCTGTTATATTTGCTGATGAAAAACCCAGCACATCATCTGACAATGTTATTCTTGCAGACCTACAGACAGGAAAACTCTTGTATAAAAAAAATACAGAGAAAAAAATCGCACCGGGCGGATTTACAAAAATAATGACAGCGATAGTAGCTATTGAGAATATGATAGAAGCCGGGGAAACGGTTGTAGCAGGCGCCGAAACAGTTAATTCCTACGATTACAGCTTCGGTCATATGGGTATCCTTGCGGGCGAAATACTTAAGCTTGATGATTTGATAAACGGAATGCTCATATATGACGCCGGAGATGCCGCCGAGGTTATCGCTGCATATACCTTTGGCTCCAGAGAAGAGTTTATAAAACAAATGAATAACAAAGCCGTAGAAATTGGTGCTCTTAACACAAAATTCACAAATCCGACAGGTTTTCCCGATAAAAAGCAATATTCTACTTTAGAAGATATTTATAAAATCACAAGATATGCTCTTGAACTTGACTATTTTAAAGATGTCGTGGCAAAACGCCGTCACGAAATAGAGCCCACAAACAAGTATACAGAAAAACGCTATCTTGACAACAAAAACAAATTTTTAAGTGCCGTTACCACAGATAAATACTACACTATAAGAGCTATGGGCATAAAAACCTCCTATATCGATGATAACAACTGCGGTGTTTCAGTGCTGTACGAAACAGACAAAATATCTCTTGTTACAATCGTTGCCGGCGGAGCATACGACGGTGTTACCAACTGGGCATACGAGGACACACAGAAACTTATTAACTACGGACTAAATTATTACACAAGCGTCAAGGCAATTTCCGAAGGTGAAATTCTCGCAGAAGTTGAGCTTTTAAACGGAAAAGGCGTGGACAGGCTACTTCTGGAGTCTACAGAAGATATATATGTAAATTTACCAAATGATTACGACAAAGACAATTTGAAGACAAAGGTTGTATTGGAAAACAACATAAAAGCCCCCATATCAAAAGGCAAAATCCTCGGCACTGTAACAGTTTTGTACAACGACGAGGAATACATCTCGGCTTCCCTCACCTCTCCTATTGAAGTGAAAGCAAATAACCTTAAAGGCGTGTTCACTGTAGTATGGAGATTTATAACTTCACCTGTGCTTTTGGTAACTTTGGGAATACTTCTTATAATCGTTGTTTGGGCAACACTGATATTTAATAAAAAGAAAACTTATAAAATTGATAAGAGAAAATGATATTTTGTTAGAAAAGACATTATTCGGATGCGAATAATGTCTTTTTTTAAAGGAAATATCGAATGGTTTAGATGCAACGAACTCTTTACACCTTATCTCTTCCTTATTCACTATTACCTATTACTTTCCAAAAATCGACAAGCCTTTTTAGGGAAAAGTGAATAGTGAATAGGTAAAAAGTAAAATCGAAAAGATTCTGTCGAACCTTGTCGATTTTTGGAGCGGAAGACGAGATTCGAACTCGCGACGTTCACCTTGGCAAGGTGCCGCTCTACCACTGAGCCACTCCCGCAAACCAATATTAACCTTACGAGTTAGTATTATATCAACAAAAACCATGTTTGTCAATACTTATTTCAGAATTTTTTGAATTAATTTTAAAAACAAGCTGTTCTTGTGTCAACAGCTTGTTT
>JAZNFW010000003.1:0-32896 GCA_045576175.1 Clostridia bacterium
AAATGTAATACAATTCTGTTTTGAGAATATATAATATAGTAGAAACTCGTCACATTTGTCTTTTCAGAGCTTATCTATAAGCTCCTTATACTTGTCGTATCCTACGGTTCTATTGAGCACATCCAAAAGCATATTTGCCGAAAGATGTTTTGGAAGTCCCAGAATCTTTTTGAGCTTATCTCTCTTTTGTGCACTATCACCGCCGCCTGTGAATCCATCCATATAGAAATCCGCCTTGGTAATAAGTCTTTCTTCCTCCCTCTCATCAAATCCTGCGTTTTCAAGTGCGGCTAGGATCAGAGAATCATCAACGCCCTCAACACCCAAAAACCCTTCCTTTGAGTGATGGTTTTTTCGTTTTTCCCTACCTTTTATATCAGGGATATATGCGTGACGAACATTTAAACCCCGAAGGAGATTCTTAAGGAAATTTCGTATTTGAAAGCCTGCACTGTCGCTGTCTGTGAATATTATTGCACCGTTTTTTTCTGCTAGCTTTCTTAACATATCGCATTTATTTTTGTCTTTATATATCATAAATCCGTCAGTTACGACTATAGTAGCATCCACAAGATTTGATAGCTTAGATTTGTCATAATTTCCTTCTACAATGATTATTTCCTTTATTTTACGCATTTTTAGTTCCTCAGGCTGTGTATTGGTGCAGGAATTCTTCCGCCACGAGAGATAAATTCCTCGCTTGAGAAGCTATTTACCTTCATAACAGGTCCGCTTCCAAGAAGTCCGCCAAATTCCACGATGTCGCCTACCTTTTTGTTTGGTGCGGGAATTATACGAACTGCTGTGGTTTTGTTATTTATCATACCGATTGCTGCTTCATCGGCAATAATTGCAGATATGGTTGAGGCACTTGTGTCTCCGGGAATTACAATCATATCAAGTCCTACCGAGCAAACGCAGGTCATAGCCTCGAGCTTTTCCAGTGTGAGAGCACCGATTCTTGCTGCATCTATCATGCCGGCATCCTCGCTCACCGGTATAAATGCACCGCTTAGTCCGCCTACAGAAGAGGAAGCGAATACTCCGCCCTTCTTTACTGCATCATTTAAAAGTGCCAAAGCAGCGGTTGTGCCATGTGTTCCGCACTTTTCGAGACCCATTTCTTCTAATATATATGCAACACTGTCGCCTACTGCCGGTGTGGGTGCCAAAGACAAATCCACAATACCAAACGGCACGCCAAGACGCTCCGACGCCTCACAGGCAACCAGCTGCCCCATACGAGTTACCTTGAAAGCGGTTTTTTTGATGGTCTCTGCAACCACGCCGAAATCCTTGCCCTTTACCTTTTCCAAAGCGCATTTAACAACTCCGGGACCGCTTACACCAACATTTATAACGCAGTCTGCCTCACCTACTCCGTGGAATGCACCTGCCATAAACGGATTGTCCTCAACGGCATTTGCAAACACCACAAGTTTGGCACATCCAAAGCCGTCGGAATCCTTTGTAAGTTCTGCTGTCTGTTTAATAATATTTCCCATAGTGCGTACTGCATCCATATTTATGCCGGCCTTTGTACTGCCCACATTTACAGATGAACAGACGATATCCGTCTCGCAAAGAGCCTCGGGGATTGAAGACACAAGAATCTCGTCGCCCTTGGAAAATCCCTTTTGCACCAAAGCGGAAAATCCGCCTATAAAGTTTACGCCTACAGCCTTTGCAGCCTTGTCGAGTACTTTGGCATACTTAACATAGCTCGTTGCCTCGCTTGCACCTGCAATAAGCGAGATTGGTGTAACGGATATTCTCTTATTAATTATGGGAATACCGAATTCTCTTTGTATATCTTCTCCTGTTTTAACAAGATTTTCTGCTTTTTTGGTGATTTTGTCATAGATTCTTTCACACGCTTTGTCGGATGATGAATCTATGCAATCAGACAGCGAAATACCCATAGTGATTGTGCGGACATCAAGATGCTCGCTGTCTATCATATGGAGAGTTTCGTATGCTTCGCCTCTGTTTATCATAAATTTATCCTCCAATCAGATTCTGTGCATCGCTTCAAATATGTCTGTAAGCTGAATTCTTATCTCCACGCCAATCTTTTCACCCTCCTGTGACAAAAGCTTGGAAAGCTCATCAAAGCTTACTGCAGAGCCTTCTATGTCTACAACCATCATCATTGTGAACATACCGTCTAAGATTGTCTGTGATATATCCAGTACATTTACCTTATTATCTGAAAGCACACCCGTTACCGAATGTATGATGCCCACTGTGTCCTTACCTACAACCGTAACAATTGCCTTTTTCATAGTGTTTCACCCCAATAAAATATATTATCTTGCTTTTGATGCCTCATAAATCATAAGTGCCGCCGCAACCGAGGCATTTAGCGAGTTGATTTGTCCTTTCATAGGAATACGCACAACAAAATCGCACTTTTCCTTTACAAGACGAGACACACCCTTACCCTCGGAGCCCACAACAATACCTATTGCTCCCGAAAAATCATGGGTATGTATACTGCTTTCGCCATCCATATCGGCCGCTACTATCCATATATTTTCCTTTTTAAGCGTTTCTATGGCAGAAACCAGATTTGTAACCCTTGCAACACGTGTAAATTCCAGTGCTCCTGCAGAGGTCTTGTCCACAACGGGACTTAGACCTACAGAATTTCGCTTGGGTATAATAACCCCATGTGCCCCCATAACATTTGCAGTTCGTATTATGGAGCCTAAGTTGTGAGGGTCCGTCAAATCGTCGCATATGACTACAAATGGAGCTTCTCCCCTATCTTTTGCATAATATAGAATATCCGAAATGGTGGAATACTCTTTTGCTGCCGCAAACGCAATAACTCCCTGATGAGAGCCGGTTTCCGACATTTTGTCTAACCTCTGGCGTTCCACCTCGGTTATGACTATTTTGTTTTCCTTAGCAAGAGCAATAATCTTTCTTATAGAGCCGTTCTTTTCGCCAGACTGGACAAAAATCTTGTCTATGCTCCTTCCGGACCTGATAGCTTCTGTTACAGGATTTCTGCCTTCTATTTTGTTTGTTAGTTCGTTAGTCATACTATTCTCCTAATATAAATGAAGAGCGTCCCCACATCACCAAACCAAGGCGGATGTGGGACACGCCCATACGCTAGTTCATTTATAAATTATTAGTTAAGATTGAATTTTGCATGTATAGCTCTTACAGCAGCATCTGCATTGTTCTTATTTACAAGAACAGATACCTTGATTTCGGATGTGGAAATCATATGAATGTTTATGTTTGCATCGTAGAGTGCTTCGAACATAAGACTTGCAACACCGGGATTGTTAACCATACCGCTTCCTACAATAGAAACCTTTGAGAACTGTGTTGATGTGTGGATTTCTTCAAAGCCGAAATATGCCTTTTCTGCCATAAGGATTTCTTCAACCTTCTGAGCATTTTCCTCTGTTACGGTAAAGCTTATATCCTTGTAGCCCTCTCTGCCGATGGACTGAAGAATGATATCTACATTGATGCCGTGCTTTGCAAGATGAGAGAAAATCTTAAATGCTATGCCCGGCTCATCCTTTAGGTTACATACTGCTATTCTAGCGACATCATTATCGCGTGCTACACCTCTTACAAGAGTCTTTTCCACTTTGCTTTCCTCCTTGACATATGTTCCTTCATTATTATTAAGACTGGAACGAACACACATATTAACATTATATTTTTTTGCCATTTCTACCGAACGGTTGTGCAGAACATTTGCACCCAAGCTTGCAAGCTCAAGCATTTCATCAAAAGATATTTCATTAAGCTTCTTTGCTTCGGGAACTATTCTGGGGTCGGTGGTGTATACACCGTCTACATCGGTGTATATTTCGCACAAATCGGCATTGAGTGCCGCTGCTATTGCAACTGCTGTTGTATCCGATCCGCCTCTTCCGAGTGTGGTGATATCATCGTATTTATTGATTCCCTGGAAACCGGCTACGATGACAATCTTGTTGGCATCAAGCTCGTTTCTTATTCTCTCTGCATCAATACTCTTGATCCTAGCAGAACCGTACTTGGAGTCCGTATTCATGCCAACCTGCCATCCTGTAAGTGAAACGGCATTCACACCAAGAGACTGGATAGCCATAGCCAGAAGCGATATGGATATCTGCTCACCTGTGGAAAGGAGCATATCCATCTCTCTCTTGGAAGCGTTTGGATTGATTTCTTTGGCTTTTGCGATTAAATCATCTGTAGTGTCGCCCTGAGCGGAAACAACCACAATCACAGAATTACCTGCCTTGTATGTTTCGATAATGCGTCTTGCCACATTCATTACTCGCTCGGCATCCCTTACAGAAGAACCGCCAAATTTTTGTACTATTAAGCTCACAATTTTGCCTCCTTTATTGTAAACAAAACATTTACATATATATTGCACCTTCATTATCGGCACTTAGCATTACCAAACGCCAATTTTTAAGGTTTGTTTTTATAAGATTATTCATTTTCTCAGTAAATTGTGCACAGTCGCCTTCAACAATTCCCATAACCGTGGGTCCTGCACCGCTAAGATAGCTGCAAAGAGCACCCGAACGCTTGAGAACGCGTGCCACATACTCGCCGCTCTTTACCTTGGAGAAGCGATATCTCTGGTGAAGTCTGTCCTTTACGGCAGAACTCAAGAGAGAATAATTGCCGCTGGCAAATGCAGATACCACCAAAGAAGAATGGGCTATGTTGTACGAAGCATTTTTAAAAGGTACCATATTGGGAAGTACTGCTCTTGACTTCTTGGTCTGCAAATAAAAATCGGGTATCATAGCTGCAAAATGCAGATTTTCCGAAACCTCTATTTTAGAGCACGCTATTTCGCCGCCATCGGAGCAAGCAACTGTAAATCCGCCAAAAAGCGATGCTGCCAGATTATCGGGATGTCCTTCAATCTCACAACCGAGTCTTAAAAGCTCAGCCTTTGAAAAAACATTTCCCAAAATAGCATTGGCACCCATAAGCCCCAAAACCACACTGGAGGAGCTACTCCCCAAACCTCTTGTAACGGGGATGTTGCTCCAGAGCTTTATCTTAATCGGGCAAGGCTCTTTGCCATACTCCATAAACACTCGTCTAAATGCCCTGTATACATAATTGTTTTCGCCCTGAGGGATGAAATGAGCATCATCCATAATCTCTATTTCAAGACCCGAATCTATTGGTATAAATTCCGCTTCGTTGTAGATATTGAGTGCAACTCCCAGACTGTCAAAGCCGGGACCTATGTTGGCACTTGATGCAGGAACTCTGACCTTTATCATTTTATTCACCTACGCAAATGCATACTTTGATATAATTTCAAGTCCCTCTGCGGCTTTTTCAAGCTCGGAAACTGTTATTTCCTGGGTTATAACTCCAAATTCCGATTCTTTTATCTGAATTGTTTTTGCGTTATCAAATGCACTTAGAGCCTTTTCATAGGCACCGTTTGTGTCTTTAACTCTAATCATAAAGGATGCCTTGTAGTCGCTATGCTCTTTGATAATTCTTGTATCTGCAGATTCCCATGCAGGATTGTACACACCATCGGCATTTAAAACTGCATCCATAATGTCGCTCACCACTGCACTTGCAGTTGCAAGCTTGCCCGCACCTCTGCCGTAGTAGAGGGAGTCGCCAAGCATATCGCCCTTTACCAACACAGCATTGAACACATCGTCTACACCGTAGAGGGGACTGTCTTTATGTATGAGCATAGGAGAAACAAGCACATCGTCGCCATCTGCACATCTTTTGAATTTGCCTATGAGCTTTATTGTGCAGCCCGCTGCCTCTGCGTATTCTATGTCCTCACCTGTTACCTCGGTTATACCCTTAGTATAAACATCTTCGAAATTGACTTTTTTTCCAAGAGCCATCGAAGAAAGTATGGATATCTTCTTGCCTGTATCGAAACCTTCGATATCTGCAGTGGGGTCCTGTTCGGCATAGCCGAGCTTCTGCGCATTGGAAAGAGCCACAGAAAAATCGGTACCCTCGGTGAGCATCTTTGTGAGTATGTAGTTTGTAGTACCGTTTAATATACCTGTTATCTCTGTGATGTTATTTGCACCAAGACTGTCCGAAACTGTTCTGATAATAGGAATTCCTCCGCCTACTGCTGCTTCGTATAGGTACTTAACACCCTTTTCCTTAGCAAGCTTAGATAGCTCATCACCCTTAAGAGCAACAAGCTCCTTGTTGGAGGTAATGACGGATTTACCGCTTTCTAAAGCGGCCTTTGTGTAATCATAAGCATATGTAGTTCCACCCATTGTTTCTGCAACAACGGTAACTTCTTTATCTAAAAGAATCTTGGAAAAATCTGTTGTTACAAGCGGAGCCACCTCGTGCTCGGAAAAATCCCTTATATCCACGATGTACTTTACCTCTATGCTCTCGCCTGCTCTTTTGGCAATTATTTCTTTATTCTGCTTTAAAACCTCGTAGGTTCCGGAGCCGATGCAACCAAAACCTATTATGCATATTTTTGCCATTTGTTTTCCTCCATCAAAAGTGAATTAAATTGCATTAAATTATACCATATTCGGGATGATTTGTCAATTTATATTAGTGCGTTTCTGCGCTTTTTTAATTATTATTGTTCATTTGGGCAAATTTGGCGAAAATATCGTTGTTTTGCGGTGCATCCTCATGGGTTTTTTCCTCAAAAACACACTTGATATCTGCGCTTATGCCAAACCTTGCCATAATGGCATCCTTAACATCACTTGCGCCTTGTGAGTTGGAAAAGGATTTTGCACCGTCTTTTGTTTCAAACTGGAGAATGAGCACATCGCCATCGTCTTTTGGCTTGACACCATAGAGCGACACAAAGGTCATAAGCTTTCCTGACTCTTCCAAAGCGCTTATAACAGTTTTCCAGTTGTTTACCACTTGCTTCAAGGTGCTGCTATTTTCGCCGGAGGGCCTACTGTCAATAGGAACTTCTCTATTTTGCTCAGCCTCTTGGGGTGCTTTTTGCTCGTCAGTCTTAACTGTTTCCGGCACCCTTGCACTCTCAAAACCTTTGTCAGTCTCCATAGCAGAAGCAGCACGAGAAGTTAATTCCTCTCTTGGCATAGTGTTTATCTTATTTTCCAAGGTAGATATTCTATCCAGAAGTGCGCTTATATCATATTCATATTGCGGAGAGCAGAGCTTTATAAGTGTTGCCTCCACCATAACGGATTCATTGGAAAAGCTTTTCAAATCACGAAGAGCTGTGCAGAGTATGTCTATGCATCTTGTGAGTTTTTCTACTGTAAAGCTAGGTGATACCTCTTCTATTATGGATTTTTTTGTGCTGTTGAAATCGCTGTTTTCGGGCGAGAGCTTGTACACCAAAATATCACGCAGCGCCTTTAAAAGTCCCTCAGCAAAGCGGGATGGACTCTTTCCCTTTGAAGTGCTGTCACAGAACACACAGAGTGAGGATTTAACATCCCCTAATGCTATGCTCTGTGCTACATTGTAGAGAATTTTGTCATCCAGCGTCCCCAGTATGTCTGTTACATCCTCATAGCTTATATTGTTCTCTTTGTATGCAAGGCACTGCTCGGTAATGCTAAGTGCATCACGCATTGAGCCATTCCCAAGATATGCAATATATTCAACTGCCTCTCTTGAAATGGTTACATTTTCTTTAGTAAGGATATTTTGTGTTGCATCTGCTATATCGGAGGTGCTTATGTTTTTAAAGTCAAATCTCTGGCATCTGGAAAGTATGGTAGAAGGAACCTTGTGTATTTCCGTTGTTGCCAGTATAAAAACAACATGTTCGGGAGGCTCTTCCAAGGTTTTTAAAAGAGCATTGAACGCACCCTGTGAGAGCATATGAACTTCGTCTATAATATAAACTCTGTAGTCGATGTTTGAAGTGGTGTAACGTACCTGGTCTATGATCTCTCTTATATTGTCTACGCCTGTGTTTGAAGCGGCGTCAATCTCTATAACATCGAGTATTGTTTCGTTTAATATGCCAAGGCACGAAGGGCACTTATTGCATGGGTTACCGTCCTCGTGACTGTGGCAGTTTAGTGCACGACTTAATATCTTGGCAGTAGAGGTCTTACCCGTACCTCTTGTTCCCGTGAACATATAGGCATGGGCAGCTTTGTTATTTACAATTTCATTTTTGAGTGTGGCAGTTATATGGTTTTGACCCACAACATCGTCAAAGGTCAGCGGACGCCACTTTCTGTATAAAGTCTGATGTGCCATATACAAACCCCCGTAAAATTAAAAAAGTCGTACATCCTTCATTCGAATTTTGCAAAACAACTGTTATCAATCAGTTAGCTCAAATCGGTTGACCTCGCGGCACATGTCCCCAAACGCTTATGGCTGCTTGATTCCTCACCTGACCAGGTTCACGCGGGTTCATCGCGCAAGAACCGACTCTCAACACCACTTAACTGACACTTTGATGTCTTCTAAAACCCTCAATAAAGGATATAACCCTTGCTATAGCGGATTGCAAGTACAGGGCGCCGCTACTGCCCCGGCCGTACGACTATACTATTATACACCAAAAAGGCGTATATTTCAATACTTTAATTACATTTTTCTTTTATTTTTTTCATCGCACAAAACGCCTTATTTTTACACGATCTGCAACGCTTTTCTAAATAAAATACGCACCGCGTCGAATATGTGAATATTCTGCGATGCTTTTTTATAGAAATAAATGACTTGTGCGTTTATAATTAAATGGCGAAATAATTTTAAGTTAAAGGATGTATAAAATGAAAAAAGTTTTTTCTACCAGAAAGTACATTTGTGCAGACAGTGAAGATGCTGCCCTGGAAAAATGTTATATCGACTACATAATGCTGAAAACAGAAATCAAGATACCCAATTCAGACATCAAAGCTACAGTATACGGCGTAGAAATTTCAAGAAAAAAGGAAATATGTGGCATAGAAACCACCATTGAAAAGGCAGTTGCAAAGGACATTTTTGCAACAAGCGAATACACAAAAAGCTTTATTTGCGCACTTGCCGCAAATAGAATAATGCCATCCGATCTGAAAGTTGCAATTGGCTCTATGCTTGGAAAAAACGGTCTTGAACCGCCCGAGGTAAGCTATAGAGGTGCGAGCATCTGATAACCCCGTCTCACATAAGTGATGCAAAAAGCCTCAGTACCCTGCCCGAGAGTCTGTAAAAAAAACTAAGCGACCTATAGCATTGAATAGTAAAGTCTACACAATCGGAAAGAGTGTTTTCAAAATCTTGTTTTATATCCGTAACCAGATTGGAATTGCACAGATAAACTCCGCATTCGTAGTGGAGATGAAGGCTTCTGTAATCATAATTTGCCGAGCCGATATATGCCCTCTTGTCATCGGACACAGTGCTCTTGGCGTGAATAAAGCCCCTTTTGTACTCATATATCTTCACGCCTGCATGAAGAAGCTCAGGATAGTAGCTTCGGCTAAGTGCAAATACATACCACTTATCGGGAATGTGAGGCATACATATACGCACATCCACACCTCTTCTGGCGGCAAACTTAAGGGACATCGAGAGTGATTCGTCTAATATGAGATATGGTGTGTTGATATATACATAATCCCTTGCAGTGTTTATGATGTGAAGATACACATTTCTCGTGACGCACTTAAGATCCAGCGGAGTGTCATCAAAGGCAGCGGCATAGCCATCAGAAAAACCAGTTGATACAGTTTTAAAATAGCTCCCATAATCATCCCCCTCCTTGGACACAAGGCTCCACAGCTTAAAATACATAGCAAGAAACCCCTGGACACTGCCACCCTCCACCCTTACGGCAGTGTCCTTCCAATGACCGCATCTATCCTTTAAATTGATGTACTCATCGGCAATATTTATTCCACCAGTATAGGCAGATTTCCCATCTATTATAGCTATCTTTCTGTGGTCACGGTTGTTGTGATAGCCTGAGATAAAAGGTCTTACAGGAGAAAACGGAAAGCACCTTATGCCCTCAAGACGCATCCTTTTTGCAAAGTTCGGCTTAACACTCGTAAGGCATCCCATGGCATCGTAAATAATGCGTACATCTACGCCACTTTTTGCCTTTTGTGACAAAACGGAAAAAAGCTCTTTCCACATATGGTCATTTTCATTTATTATGAAAAATTCAAGAAAAATGTATGAAGATGCAGTCCTAACATCCTCAAGCAAAGCGGCAAACATATCTTCGCCGCAAGGGAAGTATAGGCTCGCACCCAATCTGAAACACGGGGCATTGGCAGTATTTGAAAGATAACTTAATATTCCGTATTCATCCTTTGCGTCTTCCATAAGTTTTTCTTTATCTTCCCCAAAATTGTAGCACACGGAGGATAGATTGTGTGATATAAAATCGGTACGCTTTTTTAAAAGACGCAAAATAACATCGGCGTGCACATAGATGTACAAAAACACACCGAAAACAGGAAAAATCGCAATAATTGCTATCCAAATGAGTTTAAAACCTGAATCTGCCTGTCTGTTTATCTCAAAAATTATTACAACAATGCTGACAGCTCCGGCAACAAAATTTATATAAACCTGTCTCTCATATACACCTATAATGGGCATAATGAGAAGGATAATCTGCAAAACAAGGAAAAACACGCCCGGGATTTTTTTGCTAAACAATATTTTGAAATAGCTACGCACACATAACACCTCACAGAGATATTATGCACACTTTGTATGTAAAATAGCAAAAGCCTTGCATTTTAGCCATTGGAGTATTATCCAATGGCTATGCAAGGCTTTTAATTACAATATATTCAGTTTCGAGGCCTAAACTATTTACCAGTTCAGGATTTTTGATAAGTTCCTCTTTCTTTTGCTTTTTGAGACCCTTTATGTAGCATTCCAAGCGAGTGGCAGTGCTTCTGTCCGGCGATGTCCAGAGTGCCTCTACGGATACTACACGGTGGGACTTTGTATACTTTGCAGCTATCCTACCCTTTGACATATGAGTTTCGAATCTCTTTTTAAAATCCGTAGTTATGCCCGTATAGAGCGAGTTGTCGCTACAGCGGAGCATGTAAATATAATACATAAAATCACCTGTAGCAGAAAAAGAGTATGAAGAAATAGTGCATTATGCTTCCGCCAAGCACAAAAAGATGCCACACGAAATGCATATATTTTACACTCTTGAGCTTGTAGAAAACAATGCCGATGGTATAGAATAAACCTCCTGCAACAAGAAAAGCCATACCCGAGGGGGATATAATCTCGATAACTCTCTTTATGCTTATAATTACCGACCAGCCCATAAGAATATACAAAACCAAAGACGGCTTTGCAAACTTTTTGAGACTTATGGAATTAAACACAATACCCACCACAGTGCAGAATGTATTTATGCCAAAGAGTGTCCAGCCCATAGCACCCTTTATGACAGTGAGGCATATAGGGGTATATGTGCCAAGTATCAGGAAGAATATGGAGCAGTGATCGAACACCCTTAGTACCGACTTTGCCTTGACATTTGTAAGTGAATGATAAAGAGAAGAAAAGGTATACAGTAAAATAAGCGAAGCACCGTAAATACAGGCACTAACCACACCAATGGCTGTGCTGGTAAAGGCAGATCTTACTATTACTATAACGCAAGCCGCTATAGCAAGAAGACTTCCTACCCCGTGCGATACGGCATTTGCGATTTCTTCTCCAAGTGTCTGAATTCTTAATATTTTACTTTTTGACATAAAACCATCTCCATATAATATGTTACACTAGATATTCTAATGGCTACATCTATGTTATCACACATGGCAGTATTTGTCAATTATCAAAATCAAAAACAGCCCTGTCTCCATCGAGCTTAAGACGGGCGGAAAAAGTCTTGCCTGTCTTTTGTGATACAAACCCGTCTATCTTGTCTGTTGCGCCCTCTGTTATCAGCTTGTGTGCATCGATCTTTGTAATAACCTTTGAGCATATAACATTTTTAAGGACGAAACGGCAGTTGTTCTCTTTGTAACTGCTACAGCTGTAGCCAAGCCACGAACGGATAATTTCGCCTCCGCAAAAAGGGCACTTGCCTATTTTATCGCCAACAAAACCGTCGTCATCTGATGAAGACTGCGATGAAAAGACTTCCATAATCTCCGTTTTTGCAAGCTCTATGCTCTCATCTACCGTCATCTCTCCCCTGTACACACTCTTTAATGCCTTACCGAGAGAAGCGGTCTTGTATTTATCCATAGAAATATTCATTCTTTTAATAGACTCAATAAGCTTTTCACCATCGGGAAGAATATGGTAAACATCCTTTTTAAGCTCAATGTATCTGCTCTTTTGGGCATTTCCTATAATGCCGGTTCGTGTTGCCTCTGTGCCCAGTTCCAAACCCTCGAAAATGGCTTTGTATTCCTGAGCATCATCCTCATTTTCGGCATTTGCCTTGTCCTCACGGAAAGGATTTTTGAGGTAATTATTCAGTGTCTCTATTGTATAGTGCTTGGGCGGAGTAGTCTCTTTTTGAGTGGGAACAAAGTTAAGTTCTACACTGTCCCCTTTTTTTAGATCGGGAAGCATTTTATCCTTTTTGCTGTACTCGTCATATTTGGTCCAGCCCGGTTCCTGCATTATTGTTCCTTTAACTGTATATTGCTCCTTGCCGGATGCATCTATAGTTATTTCGGTCTTTAGTGCCTTGCACTCCTCGCTGCAGAACACCGCAACAAATCGCCTTAATATTGTGGTATACACAAGTCTTTCGCTTTCGGTGAGTGCCTCTTTTTCGGGTATTTTTCTTGTGGGGGTAAGAGCACTGTGTGATTCTATTTTTGAATCATCAAATATAGTTTTTTTGTCTTGGAAAGCTACCGGATAGCCAAGCTTTGCAACAAGTGCTATAACTTCCTTTATCTTGCCCTTTTCGGCAGTTGCAAGATATTCGGAGTTTGTTCTGGGATATGTAACATAACCTTTTTCGTACAAATCCTGAACAATTTTAAGGCTATCGTCCATAGACATCTTGTATCTTTTACCCAGCACATTCTGTAGTTTAGAAAGTGAATACAGCTTTCCGGGCGATATAGAATCCTTTTTGGATTTTACATCGGTTACAATGCCCGGATTAGCATTGAGCACAGCACAGGAGCGTTTTGCTCTGTCCAAATCATTCTTTTCAAATTTGTGCTTGCTCGTAAGCTCAAGTTCTACTCCATCTATCACTGTTTTGCTCACAAGAGCATAGTATATATCCTTTCTAAAGTTGCGAATTGCCAGGTCTCTGTCGTATATTGCCTTTACTATAGGCACAATTACCCTGCCAACACGCATAAGTGTGCCTATTTTTAAGGTAGCATACCTTGTGAGATTTACGCCGTAGAGCCAATCCATATATGTCCTTGCAAGACCCTCGTTTGCAAGATTGTCGTATTTGCTGTCGTCCTCCATAACTGCAAGAGATTCGAGAATTGTCTCTTTGGTCTGGTCAGGAAGCCAAAGTCTCTTTTGAGCTTTTGGGGTTTTGAGTGCATAACGAACGCAAAGCCTAATGATAATTTCACCCTCACGGTCCGCGTCGCCTGCATTTATGATGGTATCCACATCTTCTCTGTTGCAAAGTGAGGTTATGATATCGAACTGTTTTTTAACACCGCTATCTACCTTTTTGTCTTTGTCTTTTCTGAGTTCAAACAAAAACTCCTTGGGAAAGCACGGAAGAGCGTCGAGAGTCCAACGTCCGTTTTCCTCTCCGCCGGTGTATTTTTCTACATCGCAGAGCGAAAAGAGGTGTCCGTACACCCAGGTTACTATATAATCCTTTCCGTCATAAAACCCGTCCCGCCTTTTCATATTGCCGATGGAACTTGCAATATTGGTAGCTAGGCTGGGCTTTTCGGCGATAATTAGCTTCATTGTAGTTCTCCTTATTTTCGTGTCCTGTAGTAATTATATCACAAAACCGCCGTTTACACCCAAGACCTGACCTGTTACAAAGTCGGCACCCTCTCCGGCAAGATACATTACCGCAGATGCAACATCCTCACCTGTGCCAATACGCATAAGCGGTGTTTCCTCAGCTATAGCATCCAAATCCTCTTTTGTGTAGCATTCATTCATCTTGCTTTCAATAAGACCGGGCGAAACACAGTTTACCCTAATTCCCGACGGACCAAGCTCCTTTGCAAGAGCTTTTGTAAGTCCTATTACAGCCGACTTGGTCATAGAATATGCCGCCTCACAGGAGGCACCAACCTCGCCCCACATAGATGATATATTTATTATGCATCCTTTGTGATCTGGAACCATATGACTTGCAGCTTCTCTGCACACATAGAAAGTACCCTTTACATTTATATCCACAAGATGTGAAAGTGCGTCCTCACCTGTATCCTGCACAAGAGAAGATAAAGCAACGCCTGCACAATTGACTACGGTATCTATACTTCCAAATACCGACACAGCCTCGGAAAAAGCCTTTTGGACTTCATCGGGACTCGATATGTCGGCTTTTATTATGTAAAGTTTGCTTTCTTTTTCGTATTCACAAAGCTCTTTAGCGGCATCCTGATTTTTAAAATATACTGCTGCTACATTACAGCCGGCATTTAAAAAAGCCTTGCAACAGGCTCCACCTATTGCTCCGGAAGCACCTGTTATGAATATGTTTTTCATAATATAATTCTCCTAATGTATTTGGATTTAATATAACATTTGCAAAGAAAAAAGTCAACATTTCAAATCGCTTTGATACCTTTGAAAGCCAGAAAATGTTAACGAATTTTAAAGGTTTTAAGTTTTTTGTGAAATCAATTGATTTTTTCAAAATTTGTGTTATAATAGTTATTTGGTAGTTTATTGAAATTTTTCGGTAGAGGAATGAAATATAATGGGTTTATTTACTACAAACTATTCAAGACCCGGACCGGGCGTTAAAAAGGACGGACCTGAGAAACGCCGTATATGGCAGTTTTTTGAAATATTTTGGGGACAAATATCAAAATTGTGTCTTATGAACATAATTTATTTTATTGCTATGCTCCCTCTTGTATTTGGTCTGTTTTTGTGCTTCGATATAGATTTTTCAGCACCTTCCCTCATTGTTTTAAGAAATCCGGGAAGCATCGACCTTATAGGTCTTATACTTTTGGTTGCATCTTTATTTGTTTCTTTTCCTGCAACGGTGGGATTTACTTTTGTTTTAAGAAACATCCAAAGGCGTGAACACGCATGGATATGGCACGACTTTATAAAGCACACCAAGGCAAACTACTTTAAGGGCGTAATAAACGGTATTGTAACTCTTGCTTTGTATTATCTGCTTCTCAATGCGCACAATCTATACTACAGTCAACAGTTGGCGTTTCTCGGTATTGCAAATCACATTCTATCCACTGTTGTAGTAATACTGGCTATAGTATTCACTTGGGCACAGTTCTATGTGAACACAATGATTGTGACCTTTGACCTTAAGCTTAAGGATATATACAAAAACGCTCTGCTCTTTGCCATATCCAGAATTCCTCTTAATATATTTGTGAGCATAGTAAATATTGCACTTGCGTTTGGTATATATGTGCTTTCGCTTATAATACCCGTACTGGGAGCTTTTGCATCGATATTTATACTTTATTCGCTCTTTGGATATATAGTGGTATTCAGCGTATATCCCACTATAGACAAATATATGATTTCTGTGGCAAAGCCCTCTTGCGAAAATGATACCGAAGGGGAAATAGAAGCATGAAGTTTGTGGAAATTTTTACCGACGGTGCGTGCAGCGGAAACCCCGGTAGCGGAGGCTTTGGTGCTATCCTTAAATATGGAGAAGTAACCAAAGAAATATCCGAAGGCTACAAGCTGACCACCAACAACCGGATGGAGCTTTTGGCTGCAATTACAGCTCTGGAGATGCTAAAAGAGCCGTGCAAAGTTGACCTGTACAGCGATTCCAAGTATCTTGTGGACTCTGTAAATCAAGGCTGGCTAAAAAAATGGCAAGCAAATAACTGGAAAAAATCCGGCTCGGAAATGGCAAAGAACATTGACCTTTTAACAAGGCTTGTGTGTCAAATAGAAAGGCATGACATCCGCTTTATATGGGTAAAAGGTCACCACGGCCATATTGAGAACGAGCGTTGCGATACTCTGGCAACCACAGCCGCAAAAGCGGACATTCTTAATGAAGACAGCGGATACATCGGCTAAAACACTATTGAAAGAAGGAAGACATATGGAAAAAAACATATATTTTGACCATGCGGCTACAACAAGCGTAAAAAAGGAAGTACTCGACGAAATGCTCCCCTACTTTACCGAGGATTTCGGAAATGCATCCTCCGTATATTCATTGGGTCAAAAGAGTAAGTCCGTACTTAATATGTGCAGAGAAAGAGTTGCGAAAGCCCTTGGATGCGAAGGTAGTGAAATCTACTTTACCGCTTCCGGCTCCGAAGCAGACAACTGGGCTATTAAAGGTGCGGCAAGACAAAACCGTAAAAAAGGAAACCACATCATCACAACCTCAATAGAGCACCATGCAGTTCTTCACACAATGAAAGCATTGGAAAAGGATGGATTTGAGGTAACATATCTTCCCGTAGACGAATACGGAAAGGTTTCTTTGGAGGATGTGAAGAAAGCAATAAAAGACACCACCATACTTATAACCATAATGTTTGCAAACAACGAAATTGGAACTATTGAGCCGATTGCCGAGATTGCAAAAATAGCCAAAGAAAAGGGTATTTTGATGCACACCGATGCCGTTCAGGCTGTGGGTGCTGTGCCAATTAACATACACGAGCTTGGTGTAGATATGCTCTCACTCTCCGCACACAAATTCAACGGTCCCAAAGGCGTGGGTGCCCTTTATGTGCGAAAAGGTGTCCGCATAGAAAACCTCATAGAAGGCGGAAATCAGGAAAAAGGTAAGAGAGCCGGCACCGAAAACCTGCCCGGTATTGTAGGACTTGCAAGTGCACTGGAGATTGCAACCGCAACAATGGCGGAAAAATCGCCAAAAATCCAAGAAATGCGTGATTATATAATATCAAATATCCAAAGCACTATCCCCTACTGCAGATTAAACGGTCACAGAACGGACAGACTACCAAACAATGTAAACTTTTCTTTTGAATTCATTGAGGGCGAATCTCTGCTTTTGTGGCTTGACATAATGGGTATCGCAGCATCGTCCGGTTCGGCGTGCACATCCGGCTCACTCGACCCGTCTCATGTGCTTTTGGGCATAGGTCTTAAGCACGAAATTGCCCACGGCTCACTTAGAATTACTTTGGGCGAAGAAAACACCTATGAAGAAATTGATTATATGCTCTTAAAGCTTCGAGAAATTGTGGAAAAATTAAGACAAATGTCACCGCTGTACGAGGCTGTAGCAAAGGGAGGAAAATAAAATGTATTCTGAAAAAGTAATGGACCACTTTACAAATCCGCGTAATGTAGGAGAACTTGAAGATGCCAACGCTGTAGGTCAGGTAGGCAACGCAAAATGCGGAGACATAATGAAGATGTATATGAAAATTGAAAACGACACCATAGTGGATGTTAAATTCAAAACCTTCGGCTGCGGTGCTGCTATTGCAACAAGCAGTATGGCAACAGAGCTTGTTAAGGGCAAAACCATAGACGAAGCTCTTGCCGTTACTAACAAAGCGGTAATGGAAGCTCTCGACGGTCTTCCTGCCGTAAAGGTACACTGCTCTGTGCTTGCCGAAGAAGCAATAAGTGCAGCAATTCAGGATTACTACAATAGAATGGGAATAGAAAAAACCGTGCGCAAATGCGACGGTTGCTGCGAACACTGCGGACACTAAAAAATTACCCCGAGGCTCTTTAAGAAGCTTCGGGGTTAAATTTTATTTGTTGTCTTTTGGTTTGTATACTAATTTGTCTATATGCTGAGTTACAATTGTTTTGCTGTTTTTGCCAAGCACATATCCCACACCATAACAAATAACGGGAAGTATAATCACAAAGATTTCAAACACATAAGGTGTCTTAACCTTATCGAAAATGAAAAGGAACGGGAAATTGTATGCTCTGTGTATAACAAACGCCAAATCGTCAAACACAAGTGCACACACATATAATACAGCCGACAATATTACAAGACCTACAGGAAGGATAAAACCATCGTATCTTCTGTAGTCCATTTTATCGAGTTTGCCTTGCTTGTAGTTGGCTCTGGCAAGACGGAATTCTCTTCCTGATTTACGCCAGCCTGCCGAGTACATAACCGCCACATATATAAGTGTTGTAAATATGCTAAGAAGCCAATCCGCCTTTGCAAAAAACCCACCCAGAATTGTAACAACGAGAATGGAGATGAAAACATTTAAAAAATGTTGACCTATAACGCCAAAAACAGATTTAATCTTTTTGCTCATAGATGTAATATCCTTTCGTAAAACTTATATCAATTATAGTACTCAAAAACCAAAAAAGTCAAGTAAATTCTTGACAATCAAAAACTTAAATACTATAATTATAATGTTAAACTTATTTTGCAAGGAGGTTGTGTTATGATTAAAGTTAGTCTACGCGGTGGCGAAATAAAGGAGTTCGAAAACGGCACCACCATCTACGAAGTGGCAAAGTCCATAAGTGATTCGCTCGCCAGAGCTGCACTTGGCGGCATTGTGGATGGCGAGGTGAAGGAACTTACCTTTGCTATAGATAGCGACTGCGATTTAAATATTATTACCTTTGCAGACGATGAAGGAAAGAAAATTCTCCGTCACACAGCATCTCATGTAATGGCACAGGCGGTAAAGAGACTCTACCCCAAAACAAAACTTGCTATAGGTCCAAGTATTGACGATGGCTTCTACTACGACTTTGATAGCGAAGTAAACTTTACTAACGACGATTTAAAGGCTATTGAAGCCGAAATGAAAAAGATTGTAAAAGAGAGAATTCGTCTTGAAAGATTTACTCTTCCCAGAGGCGAAGCTATTGAATTTTTAAAGAAGTCTGACGAGCCATACAAGGTTGAACTTGTAGAGGAGCTTCCCGAAGGCGAAGAGATTTCCTTCTACAAGCAGGGCGAATTTACCGACCTTTGTGCAGGACCTCACGCTTTCGATACAAGTGTAGTAAAGGCGTTTAAGCTCATGAGCGTAACAGGTGCATACTGGAGAGGAAACGAAAAGAACAAAATGCTCCAGAGAATATATGCTACCGCATTTCCTACAAAGGACGAATTAAATGAGCATCTCGAAAAGCTCGAAGAAGCAAGAAAGCGTGACCACAACAAGCTTGGCCGTGAACTTGAGTACTTTACAACCGTTGACCTTATAGGTCAGGGTCTTCCCATACTTCTTCCCAAGGGTGCAAAGGTAATCCAGCTTTTGCAAAGATTTGTAGAAGATACCGAAGCTAAGCTCGGCTGGCAGATGACCAAAACTCCCCTTATGGCAAAGAGCGACCTTTACAAGCTCTCGGGTCACTGGGATCACTATCAGGACGGTATGTTTATAATGGGAGATGAAGAAAAGGACAAGGAAGTATTTGCTCTTCGTCCTATGACCTGTCCTTTCCAGTATCAGGCATATTTAAACAAAATGCGTAGCTACAGGGACCTGCCCATAAGATACAGCGAAACCAGTACACTCTTTAGAAACGAAGCCTCCGGTGAAATGCACGGCCTTATAAGAGTAAGACAGTTTACCATAAGCGAAGGTCACCTTATGTGTACCCCTGAACAGCTTGAAGGCGAATTTAAGTCCTGCCTTGAGCTTACCACATATATGCTCAAAACCCTCGGTCTCTATGAGGATGTTTCCTACAGATTCTCTCAGTGGGATCCAAACGACCGCGAAAAGTATATAGGCACAAAAGAGCAGTGGGATGAAAGTCAGGGTATGATGGAAAGAATCTTAAACCACCTCGGCATAGACTACAAGGTTGGCATCGGCGAGGCGGCTTTCTACGGACCCAAGCTTGATATACAGATAAAGAATGTATTTGGTAAGGAAGATACCCTCATAACAATACAGATTGACCAGATGCTTGCCGAAAAATTCGGTATGGAATACACAGATACCGACGGCACCAAGAAGAACCCCTGCATAATCCACAGAACTTCCATAGGTTGCTATGAAAGAACTCTTGCTCTTCTTATAGAAAAGTATGCAGGCGCATTCCCCACTTGGCTTGCTCCCACTCAGGTACAGATTATACCCGTGTCCGAAAAACACTTTGAATATGCAAAATCTCTCAAGGAGAAGCTTATGAATGCCGATATTCGTGTAGAAGCTGATATGAGAAACGAAAAGCTCGGCTACAAGATAAGAGAAGCGCAGATGCAAAAGCTCCCCTATATGGTAATTGTTGGCGATAGCGAAGTAAACGAAGGCACAGTTTCTGTACGAAGCAGAAAAAATGGCGACTTGGGTGCAAAATCCATCGAAGACTTTATAAAACTTATCGAAGAAGAAGTAAAAACAAAAGCATTATAAAATATTGATGGCTGTGGCAAACTAGTATTTGTCACAGCCTCAACTGTGATATGGACCCTTTTGAGTGCTTATTTTAAGGAGCGTATGTATGAGTTTGAAAAATGCTATTGGTCACTTTAAGACAATAACGAGCCACAGACATATGGTAATCCGCCACGCTTTTCTTGTGGGAATACCCATTCGCGGACTTTTGCACGACCTTTCTAAATACACCTGGGAAGAATTTTCTGCCGGAATAAAATACTACGCAGACGGAAAATTTTCGGCAAACGAAAAAGAGAGAAAAGAACTTGGCTACAGCAGTGCCTGGCTCCACCACAAAGGAAGAAACAAACACCACTTTGAGTACTGGACAGATTATGCACCCCAGACAAAGAAGCTCTCACCCATAAAGATGCCCAAGAAATATGTTTTGGAGATGTTTTGCGACAGAGTTGCCGCAAGTAAGATTTATCAGGGCGAAAACTACTCGGCAAGTCAACCGCTGGAATATTTTTTGCGTGCAAAGGCCAATCGTTTTATCCACCCTGAAACCTCGGATTATATCGAAATGCTCCTTGTAATGCTCTCCGAAAAGGGCGAGAAGGAAACATTTAAGTATATAAGAAAAACAAGAAAAGAAAATTACTAGGAGAACCGCATATGTCATTTATTGATTTATTTCTGATAGCAATTAGTCTTTCTATGGACGCTTTTGCAGTTGCTACCTGCAAGGGCTTGTCTGTTAATAAGGCATCCCTTAAGCATTATGTTACAACTGGACTTTACTTTGGTGTATTTCAGGCGATTATGCCATTTATAGGTTTTCTGGCGGGATGCACATTTTCGGGCTTCATATCCAAATTTGACTACATAGTTTCTTTTGTACTCCTTGCCCTTATCGGTGCAAATATGATAAAAGAAGCCTTGTCCGGTGAGGAAGAATCCTGTAGCTGTGATTTTGGTCCCTCCAGTATGCTCCCTCTCGCTATTGCAACAAGCATAGATGCACTTGCGGTAGGTGTTACATTCTCTGCTTCCTCCACCTTTGACGGAAGATATGCAAACAACATCATCTTTGATGTTGTGCTTATCGGTGTAACTACATTTGTTCTCTCTGCTATTGGCGTAAAGATTGGTAACATATTTGGCACAAAGTACAAGAAAAAGGCAGAAATCGCAGGTGGACTCGTGCTTATTGCACTTGGACTTAAAATGTTTATAACACATTTTATATAATAAAACATACTGTGGACGGATACGCATATCCGTCCTTGTTTTTTGCACAAAATCATTACCACAAATATGACGCCAAATGTTGACAATAACGCTATTTAGTTGTATAATATTTAGGTTAAGATGCATAAGAACGGAGGATATTCCCTATGTACAACAAAGTTGACAATAATCTGAACTTTGTTCAAAGAGAAAAAATCATCGAACAGTTCTGGAAAGACAACAAAATATTCGAAAAATCCATAGAAATGCGTGAAGGTGCACCTACCTATTCTTTCTATGACGGTCCTCCGACCGCCAACGGAAAGCCTCACATAGGTCATGTGCTTACCCGTGTTATAAAAGATATGATTCCCAGATACCGCACAATGAAGGGCTACAAGGTACCCCGTAAAGCCGGTTGGGACACACATGGTCTGCCCGTTGAACTCGAGGTAGAAAAGCTCCTTGGTCTCGACGGCAAGGAACAAATCGAAGAATACGGTCTCGACCCGTTTATAGCTCATTGTAAAGAGAGCGTATGGAAGTACAAGGGTATGTGGGAGGACTTTTCCTCTACCGTAGGCTTCTGGGCAGATATGGACGACCCCTATGTAACATACCACAACGACTTTATAGAATCTGAGTGGTGGGCGCTTAAGGAAATTTGGAACAAAGGTCTTCTTTACAAAGGCTTTAAGATTGTTCCCTACTGTCCCAGATGCGGAACTCCCCTGTCCTCTCACGAGGTTGCTCAGGGCTACAAAAATGTAAAAGAACGCTCCGCTGTTGTAAGATTTAAGGTTGTAGGCGAAGATGCATATTTCCTTGCGTGGACAACTACCCCCTGGACACTTCCTTCCAATGTGGCGCTTTGCGTAAACCCTGATGATGAATACTGCAAGGTTAAATCTATAGACGGATACACATACTATATGGCAACTGCCCTTCTTGACAAGGTTCTCGGAAAACTCGCTACAGATGATACACCTGCGTATGAGATAATAGAAACCTTTAAGGGCACCGACCTTGAGTACAAAGAGTACGAACCTTTGTTTGACTTTGTTGGGCCTGTGTGCGAAAAGCAAAAGAAGAAAGGTCACTATATAACCTGCGACAGCTATGTTACAATGTCTGACGGTACAGGTATTGTTCACATCGCTCCCGCATTTGGTGAGGACGATGCCAATGTAGGAAGAAAGTACGACCTTCCTTTCGTTCAGTTTGTAGACGGCTCTGGTAATCTTACAGAAGAAACTCCCTACAAGGGAATGTTTGTAAAAGATGCAGACCCCGTAGTACTTACCGATTTGGATAAGGCAGGACTTCTCTTTGACGCACCCAAGTTTGAGCACGATTATCCGTTCTGCTGGAGATGCGATACTCCCCTTATCTACTACGCAAGAGATTCGTGGTTTATAAAGATGACTGCGGTAAAGGAAGACCTCATCCGCAACAACAACACAATCAACTGGATTCCCGAAAGCATTGGTAAGGGCCGTTTTGGTGACTGGCTTAACAATGTTCAGGATTGGGGCGTAAGCCGAAACAGATATTGGGGTACTCCCCTTAATATATGGGAATGCGAATGCGGTCACAGACACGCAATAGGCTCTATTGCCGAACTTAAAGAGCTTAGCTCCAACTGTCCCGAAGATATTGAGCTTCACAGACCTTGGATTGATGATGTAACCATCACCTGCTCCGAGTGCGGAAAGACAATGAAAAGAGTTCCCGAGGTTATAGACTGCTGGTTTGACTCCGGTGCTATGCCCTTTGCTCAGTGGCACTATCCCTTTGAAAACAAAGAGATATTTGAAGACACCTTCCCCGCAAAATTCATAAGCGAAGCCGTTGACCAGACAAGAGGTTGGTTCTACTCACTTCTGGCAGAATCCACTCTTCTCTTTAACAAGGCTCCTTACGAAAATGTAATAGTTCTTGGTCATGTTCAGGACGAAAACGGTCAGAAGATGTCCAAATCCAAGGGAAATGCAGTAGACCCGTTCGAAGCACTCGAAAAGTTTGGTGCAGATGCAATAAGATGGTACTTCTACTCCAACTCTGCTCCCTGGCTTCCAAACAGATTCCATTCCGGTGCTGTTATAGAAGGACAGCGTAAATTCCTTGGAACACTCTGGAACACATATGCATTCTTTATTCTCTATGCAAACATAGATAAATTCGATGCTACTAAATACACACTCGATTACAACACACTTTCTGTAATGGATAGGTGGCTTCTCTCCAAGCTCAACACCTTGGTTAAGGAAGTTGACTTAAACCTTGAAAACTACAAGATTACAGAAACTGCAAGAATTCTTCAGGAATTTACAGATGACTTAAGTAACTGGTATGTAAGAAGAAGCAGAGAGAGATTCTGGGTTAAGGGTATGCCTCAGGACAAGATAAATGCATACATGACACTCTACACTGCACTTGTAACACTGTGTAAGCTTTCTGCTCCTATGATACCTTTTATGGCTGAGGATATATATCGCAATATGGTATGCTCCATAGATAAGAGTGCTCCCGAAAGCATACATCTGTGTGACTATCCTGTAGCAGATGAAAGTTTGATAGACAAAAATCTTGAAAGCATGATGGACGAGGTACTTAAAATAGTGGTTCTCGGACGCAGCGCAAGAAATGCATCCTCTATCAAAAACAGACAGCCTATAGGCAAGATGTATGTAAAGACCGATTCCACTGAGCTCGATAGCTTCTATACAGAAATCATCGCAGACGAGCTCAATGTAAAAGAGGTTATATACACCGTTTCTACAGACAGCTTTGCAAGCTACAACATAAAGCCACAGCTTAAAACTGTAGGTCCCAAGTACGGCAAGTATCTTGGTCAGATAAGAGCTATGCTCCCTGCCTTAGACGGCGCAAAGGCAGTAGCCGAGCTTAATGCAAACGGATTTATAACTCTTAATATAGACGAAGCTGAGCTTAAGTTTGAAAAAGAGGACCTTCTTATTGAATCTGCAAACAGCGATGGATACTCAACACAAAGCGACTACGGCATAACAGTAGTACTCGAAACCACACTTACAGACGAGCTTATTGAAGAAGGCTTTGTAAGAGAAATAATAAGCAAAATTCAGTCTATGCGTAAGGATTCCGGCTTTGAGGTAATGGACCACATAACTGTGTTCGTTGCGCAAAACGATAAGATAGCCAATATAATTCAAAACAATTCCGAATTTATCAAGGATGAGGTTCTTGCAGATGACATCGCTTGCAAAGAGTCCGCTGATATGAAGGAATGGAATATAAACGGTGAGACTGTAAAGCTTGGCGTTGAAAGAAAATAAACACAAAGGAGTGTACCCGAAATGAAAAAAGTTTATGAAGGAAAAACCAAGCATGTATTTGAACTTGAAAATGGTAATGTAATGCTCAAATTCAAAGACGATTGCACCGGCAAAGACGGTGTGTTCGATCCCGGTGAAAACACCGTAGGTCTTACCATTGAAGGTATCGGCAAGGAAAACTTAAAGACATCTATACACTATTTTGAGCTTCTTAAAAAGGCTGGCATCAAAACTCACTATGTAAGTGCAAATATCGATGATGCTACAATGGAAGTTCTTCCCGCTACAGTATTTGGACACGGACTTGAAGTTATCTGCCGTCTTGTAGCAACAGGAAGCTTTATCCGCAGATACGGTGAGTACATTGAAGACGGTACTGTTCTTGAAGGCGGTTATGTAGAGTGCACCTTTAAGAATGACGAAAAGGGCGACCCACTCGTAACTGGCGAAGGTCTTGCTGCTCTTGGTGTAATGTCTGAAGACCTCTTCAAGAGCATGAAAGAGCAGACACTCAAGATTACAAAGATTGTTGCAGACGACTTAAAATCCATCGGTCTTGACCTTTGGGATATCAAATTTGAGTTTGGCTACAACAATGGCGAGGTTATACTGATAGACGAAATTGCATCCGGTAATATGAGAGTTTACAAGGATGGCAAGATTGTAGATCCTGTAGAACTTACAAAATTCATCTTAAACAGATAAAACTTTTGCGGTTGGTGCATTACATAATGCTCCAACCGCTTTTTGTATATCGCACTATTTTATTTTCCTTTAAAATATCCATATAGTCTGTAAGCCTTTCATATATTGGGTATGCCTCGTTTCCAAAGGTATCTTCTACTGATGCGGCAATTTCCATAACTGTCCGTCTGCCGTCTATTAGAATCCACACTCTGCTTCCTATTGAGTCCAAATCTATGGTGCTCATTCTGGGAGTTAAAAAAAACCTTTGGCAGATAGTGTTGACTATGCCGGTATTTTTGATTTTCAAAGTAACCATTCCGTTTTCGTTGCAGCACCACGACACCTTGCTTGATTTTACAGGTACGAGTTCTAAAACTTTATTTGTCATTTTTCACCTTTCCCATAGAAAACCTTAATACCACAACAATGATTATTGCAAACATAACAAGTCCTAAAGCGTTTTGAAGATATATGGGAAGTCCAAATCTTCCGGACACATCTATAAAAGAATCTATGCCAAACACCGCAAGAATTGCAAGCACTATACCCACTATGCCCTCTCCCGCTATCATACCCGATGAAAACAAAATTCCCTTGTTTATTCTCTCGTTTTTTTCTTCTTCGCTTCCCTTTTTTCTGCCCACAAAGTATCTTATAATTCCGCCTGCCATAATGCAGGCATTAAGATGCACAGGGAGATAAATACCTATTGCCACAGGAAGAACAGGAACCCCAAGCACCTCAATGAAAAGTGCTATAAAAACCCCCGTAAGAACAAGCGTCCAGGGAAGAGAACCTTCCATTATGCCCTCGGTTATGAGTTTCATAAGCATAGCCTGCGGTGCACCAAGCTCTTTTGAGCCAAAGCCCCACGCCAAATCCAGAAGGTACAAGGTAGCACCTATTGCAAGTGATGCTGAAATTACACCGATAACCTCACCTATCTGCTGTTTTTTTGGTGTTGCACCCAGAATATAACCCGTTTTTAAATCCTGAGATGTATCGCCGGCTATGGCAGATATTATGCATATCACAGAGCCTATTGTAATGGCTGCCACCATACCTGTCACTCCGCTAAATCCAACTGCCTTTAAAATAGCCGTAGTAATTATGAGGGTGGCGATAGACATACCTGACACAGGATTGCTGCTGCTACCCACAAGCCCCACCATGCGAGAAGATACCGCCGCAAAGAAAAAGCCAAAAACAACTATCATCACCGCACCGAGAAAGGTTACAGGTATATCAGGAATAAGCCACACAGCCAGTGTCAAGGCAAAAACACAAATCAAAACAAATTTTATATTTATATCTCTGGATGTTCGTCCTGTAGATGCTTCATTATTTTTGGCTATACCTTTTAGTACACCGTTAAAGGTTGAAGCAATAAGAGGCAGAGACCTTATAAGACTTATTATTCCTCCTGCAGCAAGTGCTCCGGCACCTATATAACGGATATAAATACTCCATATGCCCGATGCTCCATCCGCTGCATACAGTGCACCCACGGTTATATCTGATGGATACAAGACCACATTTTCGCCAAAGAGCACAATAAGAGGAATGAGTGCAAGCCAGCTAAGAACTCCGCCAGCAAACATATATGATGCTATTTTTGGTCCGCAGATGTAGCCTACACCAAGTATTGCCGGATAAACTTGCGTTCCTATTTCGCCGGCAAAGGAGCGAAACCTAAGCGATATTTCGCCCGAAACCATCTTAAGCCCGTCTACCAGTAATTTGATAATTGCGGCAAAACCCATACCACCAAAGACGGTGGACGCATTTCCCCCGCCGTTTTCACCTGCCAGAAGTACCTCGGCGCACGCCTTTCCCTCCGGATATGGCAAAATTCCATGTTCTTTTACCACAAGAGCGTTTCTTAAAGGAATCATAAAAAACACTCCCAAAAGTCCGCCGATAAGCGAAATAATGGTTATGGTAACAATGCCCGGGCGCTCGGTTTGACCCTCTGCTGCCCACAAAAAAAGTGCCGGAATGGTGAAGATTGCCCCCGCCGCAAGTGACTCACCTGCCGAGCCTATTGTCTGCACGATATTATTTTCCAAAATAGAGTTTTTCCTTAGCATAACCCTTATTACACCCATGGAAATTACCGCCGCTGGTATTGATGCAGATACCGTCATTCCGACTCTTAGGCCCAGATATGCATTTGCCGCACCAAAAACCACTGCAAGTATTATTCCTGTTATAATTGCTGTTACTGTAAGCTCACTTGGTTTCTTATGGTCGGATATATATGGTTTGAATTCTTCTTTGTTTTTCATAAAAATCTCTCCGATTGCTTAATGAATTTATTATCTCAAAAATTCCCCTGTCATATACACAAAGAAAAGTGTGCAATTTGCATTTTTCAACCGTCTGATTAGTCCCGATACAGCAATATTTTGTTGACACTTTATTAAAACAGATATATAATTGTATTACACAAAATAACAAGAGGTATAGTATGCGAAAGGGTAAAATTTTTCTATTCAAAGAGCTTGACTACATTCTAATAGCACTTTCCTTAATATGCACAGTTTTTGGCATTGTAGTCATATCCAGTGCTGTACACAGCCTTGAAGGAAGCTCAAGGTTTGTTCTTATACAGTCCGTTGCCGCCGGTATGGGCTTTTTTGTTATGGCAATTCTTACTGCCATAAACTACGAAAAAGCAAGCAACGCCTGGAAGATTATATATATTGCCTGCGTTATGTTTCTTATACTCGTACTCATAGTAGGTACAGGACGAGAAGACACAGGAAGTAAGAGCTGGATAAGATTCGGTCCCATTGGTATTCAGCCGTCTGAGATTGTTAAGATTGGATTTATCATAACCCTTTCCAAGAGGGTTTCCGATTTCGGTGACGATATAAACGAACCAAAAAACATTCTTAAGCTTCTTTTGCATGTAGGAATTCTTTTGGCTCTTATTCTTATGCAACCCGATTTTGGAACATCTATGGTATTTATATTTATATTTGTCGGCATTGTATTTGCAGCGGGAATATCCTACAAATACATCATAACTGCTCTTGGAACAATAATTGGAATTATCCCTATGGCGTGGTTCTTCCTCTTAAAAGAATATCAGAAAAACCGTATTAGAGTATTTATAAATCCCGAAAGCGACCCACTTGGCTCGGGCTACCACGTGATACAGTCAAAGATCGCCATAGGCTCAGGTCAGCTTTTTGGTAAAGGTCTTTATGAGGGCACACAGACTCAGCTCGGATACCTGCCTGCAAAGCATACGGACTTTATATTTGCAGTTATCGGCGAGGAGCTGGGGCTTATTGGTTGTGCCATTGTTACGGCTCTTTTGTTCTGTCTTGTTTACCGTTGTCTGCAGGACTCCAGAAGAGCAAAGTCGGATATAAACAGATACATCTGCATTGGAGTTGCTTGTATGTTCCTTGCACACATATTTGAAAATATAGGTATGTGTATAGGACTTATGCCCGTCACGGGAATTCCCCTCCCGTTTTTCAGCTACGGCGGTTCTTCGCTAATAACAAATTTTGCCGCAATAGGACTTGTGCTTAGTGTCCATATGAGAAAAAAATCCATCACATTCGGCTGATAAACCCCCTGCCAAGCACTTCTTTTACATCATTTATTACTACAAACGCCTCCGGGTCTATCCCTGCAACCACAGACTCGAGTTTTGGAAGCTCTCTTGGGCTTACTATGCACATAAGCATCAGCCGTTCTCTGCCCGAATACATTCCGGTACATCTTATGGATGTAACTCCTCTTTTGACTCTTGTGAGAATGGCTTTTGATATTTCGTTTGAATGTGCTGATATTATTTTTACGGATTTTGCCGCATTACCAAAGGTGAGCACTCTGTCGCACACAAATGTTGCCACAAAAAGCGTAACTACAGAATAGACCACTACCCTTATGCTTCCAAATGCTATTCCCGACAGGAATATTATGATTCCGTCTATCAGAAAAATAATGTTTGCCACCGACATGTGCGTAAGCTTTTTGTGAAGAATAATCCCCAAAAAGTCACTCCCGCCGGTAGAACCGTCGGTTCTTACTACGAGCCCTAAGCCTATTCCAAGTATTACTCCTCCGCCTAGCGCGGACACAATCATATCTTCGCTATAGGCAGGAATATATGAGCATATTTCAAAAAACACCGTTAGGGCTGCAATCCCAAGCACTGTTTTTATAAGTGCTTTCTTTCCAAGATTTTTTGCACCAAAAACAAAAAGTGCAGCGTTTAGCACAAGGTTTGTAACAGACAAAGGAATCCTAAGGTAATATAACGCAACCGTTCCTACTGTGCTTATTCCCCCGGATGTGATTTTTGACGGAACCAGAAATACATTTACAGCCAACGCAATTAAAAACGCTCCCGTCAGTATACTTAAATAATCCAGAGTTTTATTTCTTTTACGCTTTTCCAAAACCAATCACCCAAGCATTATTGTTGTGTTTCTTACATAAAATATACCAAAAGCCATTACAGGAAAATGGCTTTTTTACATTTTGAACATATATTTTTTTATTAAAATAAGTAAATTTAATGCATTTTTCTATTGAAAAATGGATAAAAAAGTGTTAGAATGTTTGGTGGAAAACTTTTCGTGTTTCTAAACGAAAAATCTGTTTTAATAAGTGAGTGAATGAATATGTCAAACAATGAAAGAAAAGTTGGAACAATATCACGCGGTATACGCTGCCCCATTATCCGTGAGGGCGATGATCTGGTGAAGATAGTATCAGACAGCGTTTTAGAAGCTGCTGCCTCTCAGGACGGTTTTGCCGTTCGCGACCGCGATATTATATCTATTACAGAATCCATAGTGGCTCGTGCACAGGGCAACTATGTGTCTGTAGACAATATTGCCGAGGATGTTAAAAACAAGCTCGGAGGAGAAACAGTCGGAGTTATATTCCCCATTCTCTCCCGAAACAGATTTGCTATATGCCTAAGAGGTATAGCAAGAGGCTCTAAGAAGGTTGTTCTTATGCTAAGCTACCCCTCCGACGAGGTTGGTAACGAGCTTGTAAGCCTTGACAAAATAGATGCTGCAGGCGTTAACCCCTACTCCGATGTTCTTGACCTTAAGAAATACCGCGAGTTGTTTGGTGAAAACAAGCACGAATTCACCGGCGTAGACTATGTGGAATACTATGGCAACATAATCAGAGAAGAAGGTGCAGAACCTGAGATTATTTTTGCAAATCACGCAAAAACAATCCTAAACTACACAGACTGTGTTCTCACCTGCGATATACACACAAGAGCACGCACAAAGCGTATCCTTATGGAAAACGGTGCAAAGAAGGTATGCGGTCTCGATGACATTATGACATCTTCCATAAACGGAAGCGGATGCAACGAACGCTATGGACTTCTCGGATCAAACAAATCCACAGAGGAGACAATAAAGCTCTTCCCCAGAGAGTGCAAACAGCTTGTTCTGGATATTCAAGAAAATATATTGAATAAAACAGGAAAGCATGTTGAGGTTATGGTATACGGCGACGGCGCATTCAAAGACCCTCAGGGTAAAATCTGGGAGCTTGCTGACCCCGTTGTATCTCCTGCATTTACCGATGGACTCACTGGTACACCAAATGAATTAAAGCTCAAATATCTTGCAGACAACGACTTCAAAGACCTTTCGGGCGAAGCACTTAAGGAAGCGATTTCCAAAAGCATTCGTTCCAAAGGCGACAATCTTGTCGGAAATATGGCTTCGCAAGGCACAACGCCCAGACAGCTTACCGACCTTATTGGTTCTTTGTGCGACCTGACAAGCGGTTCGGGCGACAAGGGAACACCTGTTGTGTACATTCAGGGATACTTTGATAACTATACAAACTAAAAACAGGGAGGCTGGAAAAGCTGTTTGCTTTCTTCCGGCCTCTGTTTTTAACTCTTTTTTATTCAGGTGATATATATGAACCTTTTTGAGATTGAAATTCTAAAGGCAATTAGCGGATTTCTTTCCAATGACTTTTTGGATGCTTTTTTTAAATTTGTATCCTTTCTTGGAAACAAGGGGGCTG
The DNA here is from genome assembly GCA_045576175.1 of Clostridia bacterium. Lineage (GTDB taxonomy): Bacteria > Bacillota > Clostridia > UMGS1810 > UMGS1810 > RGIG8748. Next base: position 31,658 of record JAZNFW010000003.1, read on the forward strand.
TGTGGATTATAGCTTCTGTTGTAATGTGCATCTTTCCCAAGACAAGAAAGATAGGCATTTGCTCTGCTATTTCACTTTTGTTATGTCTTGTTTTGGGCAATATGATTTTAAAACCCTTAATAGGCAGAATAAGACCATATGAGTTCGACACAGGTCTTAATATAATAATACCAATTTTAAAGGACGCGTCTTTTCCGTCCGGTCACACTATGGCGGCGTTTGCCTTTGCCTCCAGCGTGGGACTTGGGTTCAAGAAATATGGAATATTTCTTTATGCTTTTGCTGTACTGATGGGATTTTCGAGAATATATCTATGTGTGCACTACCCTACAGATGTTTTTTTCGGGGCACTTTTTGGCGTAGCGTTCGGAGTGTGTTCGCACAAGATATACAACTACATAAGTGGGCGGGTAAAGAAAAATGAAAAATAAACTTTCCGGTTTTAAAACCTTTGTACCATACTACAAGCCATATATATTCTTAATAATCATAGACCTTCTGTGTGCTATGTTTTCTACTGTCTGCGAGCTTATACTTCCGCTTATAGTAAGACATATCACAGATACTGCCATAAACAGCCCGTCCTTACTTACGATTGAGCTTGTTGTAAGGCTCGGCGGAGTTTATCTTATGCTAAAGCTTGTAGATACTATGGCAAACTATTTTATGGCATACATAGGCCACATAACAGGAACCAAGATAGAGACAGATATGCGACGCGACCTGTTTTCGCATCTTACAAAGCTCTCGTTTAATTATTTTGACAACACCAAAATAGGACAGATAATGTCCAGAGTTACCACCGACCTTTTTGATATCACCGAATTTGCACACCACTTTCCCGAAGAGGTGTTTATTGCGGTGATAAAAATAACCGGAGCTTTTATAATACTTAGCAAAATTAACATCTACCTTACTCTTATACTCTTTGTGATTTTGCCTATAATGCTTCTTTCGGTAAAGATGTTCCGAGGTAAGATGAAGATGGCATTTGCCAAGCAGCGTGAGCAGGTGGGCGAATTAAATGCTTCGCTTGAGGATACCCTTCTTGGAATAAGAGTTGTAAAAGGCTTTGCAAACGAAAAATACGAAGAAGAAAAATTTGAAAAAGGAAATATAACATTTTTTAACCGAAAAAAAGAGAGCTACAAATATATGGCTCGTTTTCAGGCGTGCACTAGATTCTTCGACGGTCTTATGTATGTTATGGTCATCGTGGCAGGCTCGATTTTTATGATA
>JAZNFW010000004.1:0-22840 GCA_045576175.1 Clostridia bacterium
CAATGACGATTGCGGCAATGTAATATTTAAAGAGGAACTTTAAAAACATAAAAGAACCCGAAACGAATTTCGTTTCGGGATTGGAACGTCAAATCTCATATGAGAGATTGTGCGCAATTATTTGTTTTACTGTGATTTGGCATTATAGAATGTCAGCAAAGAAGCCCATAAGAACCCGGCTCTTTATTTTACATTCCATTTCCCATTACAGTTTTGCTCTTATTATCTTGCCGCTTGTTGTCTTGGGCAGGCTCTCTCTAAACTCAACAATTCTGGGATATTTATAAGGTGCGGTGTGCTCCTTAACATATGTCTGAATTTCCTTTTTGAGTTCTTCGCTAGCCTCGGTGCCCTTTGTGAGTACTATGCTCGCCTTAACAACCTGACCTCTTATCTCGTCGGGAGCGGCGGAAACTCCGCATTCCAATACATACGGTAGCTCCATTATAACGCTTTCTATCTCAAAGGGTCCTATACGATATCCCGAGGACTTTATAACATCGTCTATTCTGCCCACATAGAAATAGAAGCCGTCCTCATCCTTGTATGCCACATCGCCTGTGTGGTAAAGACCATCGTGCCATACCTCTTTGGTTTTTTCCTCGTCCTTGTAGTAGCCTTTGAACAGACCGCATGGAACCTTTTCGCTTGTTCTTATAACGATTTCACCGTTTTCACCGACATCCACACTGTTGCCGTCGGGGTCTACTATGTCTACATCATAAAGCGGTACGGGCTTACCCATGGCACCGAGCTTGTACTCTCTGCCGTGAAGGTTACCTATAAGGCAGGTGGTTTCTGTCTGACCGAAGCCTTCCATAATCTTTAAGCCTGTCTGCTTTTTAATCTGCTTGAACACCTCAAGGTTTAATGCCTCACCTGCTGTGTTGGCGTGCTGAACAGATGAGAGGTCGTATTTTGATATGTCTTCCTTTATAAGCATTCTGTACATTGTGGGGGGTGCACAGAAGGTTGTTATTTTGTACTTTGCAAAAAGCGGAAGTATGTCGGCTGCATCGAACTTATCGAAATCGTATACAAAAAGTCCTGCCTCACAGAGCCACTGTCCGTATATCTTACCCCAGGCAGCCTTTGCCCAGCCCGTGTCCGATATAGTAAGGTGCAGGCCATCGGGGTCTACGCAGTGCCAGTAGTTTGCAGTGTGGAAGTGTCCCAAAGGATACTTGTAGCTGTGGAGTGCCATCTTGGGATTGCCTGTGGTGCCCGATGTAAAGTACATAAGCATATCATCCTCGCCGCAGGGAGAATCCTCTTTGCGTTCATACACATCGGAGAAGCTTTGGTATTCGGTGTCGAAATCTCTCCAGCCGTCACGAGTGCCGCCTACGATAATCTTTTCTTTAAGGCAGGGGGCATTTTTGCTGCCCAAATCTGCCTGATTGGCTATATCGCCGTCGGCACTGCAAAGAATCGCATCTACCTCTGCCGCCTCGTATCTGTAGGCATAGTCGTGCTCCTGAAGAAGATTGGATGCAGGGATTGCAACCGCTCCGATTTTGTGGAGTGCAAGAATTGCTATCCAGAACTGGTAATGACGCTTTAACACAAGCATTACCTTGCTTCCTTTGGTGATACCTATGGATTCAAAGTAGTTTGCACATTTTGCAGACTCTTTTTTAAAGTCCATAAAGGTAAACTTTCTTTCGGTTTTGTCTTTGGAAAGATGCACCATAGCAAGCTTGTCGGGCTTGCGGTCTGCAATTTTGTCTATAACATCGTAGGCAAAGTTAAACTTGTCCTCATTTTTAAAGCTTATGGAAACAAGCGAGCCGTTTTCGTCTTCAACTGTATCGATAAAGTCGTGATACACCCTCTTGTATGGCTGATGAGGTTTAAATTTATCGCTCTTTATTACTTCCTTTTCCTCACTATGAACAATCTTTTCCTCACCGTGAAGAACTATAGCATAAAACTCACAGTCCTCTCCGCCTACGGCTATCATACCGTGAGGAGTTGAACTGTCAAAATACACAGTGTCACCTGCGTTTAATACCACACTGTGTGAGCCTATCTGTACCTTGAGACTTCCCTTTAGAACAATGTCCAGCTCCTGACCTGCGTGGGTGGTCAAATCTATGTCTTTACGCTCTGCGTTTTCGTCATATATGCAGTTTACATACAGAGGCTCGGATACTCTGTTTTTAAAGTTTGCTGCAAGTGAGTGATACACCATGCCGTGTGCCTGGTCTATCTTCTGTCCTTCGCCTCGTCTTGTAACGGTAAAGGATTTTAAGGTGGCACTCTCGCCCTCTATAATGTCCGTGACGCCCACCTTGAATGCAAGTGCGCATCTGTAAATAAAGGCAAAGCTTAAATCCCTTCTGCCTTCCTCGCACTCTATGTACTTATCACGGCTTATACCCGTGAGCTTTGCCATAGTTTCTACAGAAATACCTTCTATTTGACGCATTTCCTTGATTCTGGCGGCAACTTCGTTCATTTTGAAGTCAAGTCCGGTCATAAATTCGTCCATTGTAGTTTCTCCTTTCGAATTTCTTTGAGAAAACAAAAAGTCGCCCCAAAGATTTAGATAATTCTTTGAGACGAGTCATATCAAATACCCGCGGTACCACTCAAATTGCATCGGCTATGCCGACACCCCTTCGGACTCCAATAAGTCCTATGCACTAACGCAGCAAGCTCGGGAAGGGTCTAATAACTTACACAAGCGTTCTTCCTTCCGACTCAGGAGCTACAGCTATCTGCCTGTCTTTAATGACTTGCACCGACCGTCATCTCTCTTAAAAGCATCAGCAGGAGCACTCTCCCTCAAAGTCTTTAAAAATATTCAAATTCCTATAAATCATAACACACTATTTTAATTTTGTCAATCTTTTTCTTATTTTCTCTAAAGGTGTTGATTTTTTAAGCCAAAATGTATATAATCTACCATAGAGGTGATACATCGTGAAAGAAATTCTTGATATGTACATTACTAAGGCAAATGAGCTTCTTGCAAGGCTTGGGCCTATGCAAAAGACCGATGAAATATTTGAAGATATCCATAATCTCGTAGCAAAAATGCAAAACGAGGCAGAGACAACTAAAGACGAAATGCTCTATCCCACGCTCTTTAATGCCGCAGCTACAATAGCTACTGCACCCGAGGGATGCTCTGTGCGTCAGCTTAGTGAAGCTCTCAAAGATGCAGTAGCTGAGATGGAAGCTATGAAAGAATATATGAAAACCGGATGTCCGTGATGGGCATCCGGTTTGGTTTTTAATCCTTGTTTATAAGGTTTCTCTTAATCTTATTGGAAGAGTTCTTAATAAAGGGCTCTTCTCGCAGTTTAATCTTTACTATCTTCTTGTATTTGGGAAGAACCTTGGTAGCTTCGGTTACATCCCTACGGACAAGCTCTGCAAAGTCGGGATTATCCTTAACAAGTTCGTGCTCGGGATCAGCATATATTTCTGCGCAGAGTGCATCCTCAGCACCGGTTTCGTCCTTTACGGAGTAAACAACAACTTCCTTTATATAGGGTATACCCTGGATATATTCTTCTATTTCTTCGGGGTATACATTCTTGCCGTTACTTAAGACTATGAGGTTTTTCTTTCTTCCTGTAATCACAAGAAGTCCCCTCTTGTTCATATATCCGTAGTCCCCTGTTTTAAACCATCCGTCGTCACTCAAAACTTCGGCGGTGAGCTCAGGCTCTTTGTAGTAACCCTTCATTACAACATCGCCCTTAACGCATATTTCGCCAATGCCATCGGAGTCTTTATCCACAATGTCGATTTCCAGACAAGGAAGCACCATACCAACTGTTGTGGGGTCGTTGCATTCTACTCTGTTTACACTTACAAGAGGAGAACACTCTGTAATGCCATAGCCGTTGAAGAGGATTATGCCTATAGCATCAAAGAAATCACCTATTTCGGCTCTTAAGGGAGCACCGCCACACACAATCTCCTTAAGGTTTCCGCCAAAATTGTCTATAACGGATTTAAAGAGCTTGCGACGGATATCTATTCCAACTTTTCTAAGACCGTTACTTACAGCCATCATAACCTTAAATAGTCCGTCTATCTTCTTTTCCTTTAATGTTGCCCTGATCTTTTTGTAGAAAAGCTCCACAAACGCAGGCACAAGATAGATGTACTCGGGCTTAAAGGTCTGAAGATTTTTTAGAACATTTGTAAGCTTGTCATTTATGCAAAGTGTAGAATGGTGATGTATTGCCACCAGAATTCCGGGAATTGCCTCATATGTATGATGGTACGGAAGCACGCTAAGGCATGAGTCAAAAACCTTACTAACCTGCAAACCATAGTATATGCCGGACTTAATATTGTGTTCGGTAAGCATAACACCCTTGGAGTTGCCTGTGGTACCCGATGTGAACACAAGAAGTTTTAGGTCGTGCGGGTCGCTTCCTGTCTTTTCATAATCACGGTTGCCTGCTTCATAGAGTTCTTTCCCTTTTTGGAGGAATTTGTCGTAGGAGAGGAATTCGCCCTCGTCCTCTTCTCTGTCAAGACCTATGAAGTATTTAATGTTGGGGAATTTGTCTCTATTTTCTTTAAAGAAGCTTTCAAACTTCTTGGCATAAAACATTATTTCTGCTTCGCCGCTATTGGCAACATTTATGATGTCTGTTTCGGGAAGCTCCTTGTCTATGGGAACATAAACGCCCGAGCTCTTGAGCACGGTAACATAGATTGTAATCCACTTAAAGCTGTTTACACCTATGTTGGCTATGTGAGCATCTGCAAAACCAAGGTCGCAAAGTGCTGTGCCAAGGTATTCTGTAAGCATCTTAAACTCACGGAAGGTTACCTCTTTTATCTCCTTTTTTTCTATGTACTTGTAGGCGATTTTGTCGCCCGCTTCTTCCACTGCCAAATCGAGCATATGGCGGATGTTATCAAAGTTTTTGCAATAATACGGTTTTAACTTATTTGGATTCATAATTACCTCCTAATTACGCATCTAATGTTACACACTATTATACATCGCCTCACCAATTATGTCAATGTTTTTGAGGATTATTTTGGAAGAATATGGAGTATTTGGTTTTGGGGCGAAGAGGGTTTAAAAATCGTGGCGAGAACCAAAATCCAGCCCGTATTTTTGAAAAAGGCAGACAATCTCCTCCAAAGCTTCAAAATCAGAATAATTTTCGTCCTTAATTACTTTTTGTATTTCGGATAATATCTGTATGGCAGTTGTGTCGGCTATTTTGGAAGCATCGATTTCAAAGTCTCCCAAATTGCTATTTATAAAATCACTTATGTAGATTTTCAACAACTCAAGTTTTATATTCATAGTTTGTCTCCTGGGTTAATACTTTAATTCTAAATGAGAATTTATTTGATTATAATTCTAATATGGAATTATGTCAAGCAATTTTTAGAATATACTTATGGTAAATATTCTAAAAAGGAATTATAATCTTATGAAAATCAGAAAACAAACATACGGAGATAAAAATTGTGTAGGTAAAAACATAGAAAGGCTTAGAAAATCCAAAGGTATAAAGCAAAAGGATTTTATCTCTCAAATTCAGCTAGCCGGATGCGATATGAATCCTACAAGTTATTCAAAACTCGAAGGACAACTGCGTAGTGCCACCGATAAAGAGATATTTGTTATAGCGAAGATCCTTGGAGTTAAAATGGAAGAGTTGTTTTAGAACAATTCAGGACAATGGAGGACGTACATTTTTTGTCCGGTTTAACACAAAACACATGCAAATACAAGAGTTTTATTTTTGGCATTATAAACCCACCTACCAACTTCGGTACGGTGGTTTTATATGAATTCTATTTCTTTTCCTACATAATTTCCTTTTTCTTTCACCGCTATTGCATCGTTCATATCGTACACAATTTCAGGACAATATTCTTTGCCATCTATCTTGATTTTTGTAAATCTAATTTTAGGAACAGTGGTATTAAGAAACAGAACCGTATATTTTCCTATATCAGATTGCTCATTTACTCTAATCATCCCACTCTCCCCTTTCTATTAAATCATTCATCTGTTTTTTGTAACTTTCTAACTGCCTCACCGTAAGAGACATCTCATCTTCTGGTATATGAAATTTTTTAGAAACTGAAATCAAATATTCTTTAGCGTCAATTTCGTTAAGAATCTCACGTTGGACTTGCCCATATTGAACATTTAAATTCTTTCTGTTTTGCTTAAAATGATATGATTCTTCTAAAACATCCGAAACACTTGCATCTGGTCTGAAGTAAATGACATCACCCACGGTAACCGCATATGCCTTTTTGTCTTCAAGCCTTTGCAACCACTCACCCTCCGCAATACGAACATCAGCCCCTTGTTTCACAATAGTGACAATTGGGGACGTGACAATTGGGGACGTACATTTTTTGTCAACTCAAGTTTATTTTCTTTCATTTGTGACATCCTACATTCATCTTATCACAGATCAAATCGTATGTAAACATTTAATGAACTATCAACTTCGTTGATATGAAATAATCCTAAAGGATTATGAAATATTTTGCCAATGGCAAAATGTGAAATAAAATACGCCTTTTCATATGCCGAAGGCATATTTCATAGCGAAGCTATTTCATATTGCGAAGCAATATTTCACACGCCGTAAGGCGTATTTCATTGAAAAAAGCACTTCTTTCGAAGTGCTTTTTTCTGGAGGCGCCACCCAGATTTGAACTGGGGAATAAAGGTGTTGCAGACCTGTGCCTTACCACTTGGCCATGGCGCCATACATATATTTTAAATATCCGGGGGTAGCTACGCTATGTCCCGAATATTTATTTTTGGCAAATCAAGAGACGCAAATGCGTCTCTTGACTGTGGAGCGGAAGACGAGATTCGAACTCGCGACGTTCACCTTGGCAAGGTGACGCTCTACCACTGAGCCACTCCCGCATAAAAAGTGTAACTATGGTGCCTCCGGGCGGAATCGAACCACCGACACGGGGATTTTCAGTCCCCTGCTCTACCGACTGAGCTACAGAGGCATTCCAAATACACTTCATATTGTTACCTTACTGCCTTAAATCCTAAAACAGTAAAGCAAATGGCGACCGAGAAGGGGCTCGAACCCTCGACCTCCAGCGTGACAGGCTGGCATTCTAACCAACTGAACTACTCGGCCATTTGTACACACAGAAGCGAAACTTCCGTGTGCTTATGGTGGGAGCTACAGGGCTCGAACCTGTGACCCTCTGCTTGTAAGGCAGATGCTCTCCCAGCTGAGCTAAGCTCCCATTAGCTTGTCGTCAATTGCGACTTTAACAGTATAACTCTTTTTATTTTAAATGTCAAGAGTTTTTTTGAAAAAATTTCATTTTTTACAGTGTATCCAATATATCTGCTATTTCCCTAGGCGAATATACGATTTTGTCCGCTCCGCACTCTACAAGTTCATCGGTATCTCTAAAACCCCAGGACACTCCCACTGTGTATGCACCAAGGTTTTTGCCCGTCTTCATATCCACACCGCTGTCGCCTATATAAACAGTGTCCTCACACTTAACCCCAAGTGCATCCAAAACCATAAGCGGTCCCTTGGTGTCGGGCTTTACAGGCACAGTGTCTAACTGTCCCTGAACCTTATCCAAAATGCCCTCTTTAAACTTTGCCTTACACACCGCTCTTGTTGCATAATCGGGCTTATTGGATATTACTCCTATCTTTATTCCCCGATTTTTAAGAGACAAAAGCATCTCCTCAATCCCGTCAAAAGGCTCTGTCAGATATGTGGGATTGGCATCGTAGAGCTTCATATAGCAGTTGTATATATTATGAAAGTTTTCTATAGAATATGCATTCCTGAAACGAAGCATCCTCTCGACAAGCTTCTTGGCACCGTTTCCTATAAAGTTTTTGTACTCGACTGACTCTATCGGCTCTATGCCATTGTCCTCAAGTGCTTTGTTGCCAAAATGTGCTATGGTGGTGAGGGTATCTAAAATGGTGCCATCCAGATCAAAAAGGCATCCCTTTATCATTTGCTTTTTATCTCCTTTAAAAGCTCTTTTAACTCCTCTTTTGAAAAATGATATTTTTCACTGCAGAATTGGCAGGAGAGCTCTGTTTGTCCTTCGTCCTCTATGAGGCTTTGCATTTCCTCTTCGCCTATGGAAATGAGTGCTCTTTCCACTCTTTCTCTCGAGCAGTTGCATTTGTACGATGTTTCTATGGTGTCTGTTATATGATAGCTAAAGCCAAAGAGCAAGAGCTTTAGTATATCCTCGGGTGTTTTGCCCTCATTTAAAAGACTTGTGACGGATTTTACCGCCGAAAGATTTGTCTCGAGCTTTGTTATATCATCATCGGTTGCCTCGGGCATTACCTGTATTATAAATCCGCCTGCCGTCTTTGCGGTGTAGTCTTTGTCTACAAGGACACCAAGACCAACTGCGGACGGAACCTGCTCGCTTATTGCAAAATACTTGGTAAGGTCATCGCCCACCTCGCCTGAAACGAGGGGGATTTTGCCGATGTATGGCTCTTTTAGTCCTATATCATTTATTACAGTAAGAAAGCCGTCTGTACCCACAGCTCCGCCAACATCGAGCTTGCCATAAGCATTAAGGGGCATATCCACCACGGGATTGTCCACATATCCTCGCACCTGACTTTTGCTGTTGGATACCGCAAGCACTCTGCCAAGCGGTCCTGAGCCTGTAAGCTGTATGCTCACGGTGTCGTTTTCGCCCTTTAGCATAGCTCCCATCATCGCAGCTGCGGTGAGAGTTCTTCCGAGTGCCGCCGTTGCCACGGGGGATGTCTTGTGGTGCGAAAACGCCTCATTTACTATATCCTTTGTGATGCAGGCAAAGGCTCTTATGCTGCCGTCGTCTGCGGCTGCTCTTATGATATAATCTGCCATAACAAATACCTCTCTTGTGAATACAAAATCGTATGGGCAGAATTCGTCTGCCCATACGAATATTTAGTAATTACGATAAATCCTGAACAAAAATTGTTCTTTCCTTGCTCTCTTCCTTTTTAGTATCCTTGTTGTTTCTGCCCTCAAGGAATGTCTTTGCTACCTGCGGGAAGAGTGCATAGGAGAGCACATCTTCTTCGCACTTTGCAAGTCCTTCGGACTCTTTTGTGTACTTTTCAAGTTCGGGCTCTAAAAGGTCTGCGGGGCGAACGGTTATTACCTCTTCGTCGCCGATTGCCTTTCTTCTTACCTCTTCGTTAACCTCTGCAGGAAGTGTGCCGTATTCGCCCTTAAGAAGTCCTCTGGACTCCTTGGTTATCATCTTGTATCTTTCGCCAAGAAGAATGTTAAGTACCGCCTGTGTACCTACAATCTGGCTTGTGGGTGTTACAAGGGGAGGATAACCAAAGTCTTTGCGGACTCTGGGGACCTCTGCGAGTACCTCGTAGAGCTTATCTTCTGCACCGTTGTCCTTGAGCTGACCCATAAGGTTTGAAAGCATACCGCCCGGCACCTGATAGAGAAGAGTATTGCCGTCTACACCAAGCACCTTTGCATCAAGGTCGCCTCTTTTGGTAAGTTCTGCCGCTACACCTCTAAAGTGAGTTGCAGCTTTTGACAATTCCTCCATATCTATGCCTGTGTCTCTGTCTGTACCCTTTAGGGTTGCAACAAGAGCCTCGGTAGATGGGTTACTTGTGCCGTTTGCCAAAGGTGAGAGTGCACAGTCTACAATGTCTACACCGGCCTGTGCCGCCATAAGATTTGTCATATCGCCTGTGCCGGCTGTGTTGTGTGTGTGAAGGTGAATGGGAACAGACACATTTTCCTTTAATTTCTTAACGAGGCTGTACGCATCGTAAGGTAGAAGAAGGTTTGCCATATCCTTTATGCAGATGGTATCTGCACCCATCTTTTCAAGCTCTGTTGCGAGCTTTACAAAATAATCTTCGTTGTGAACAGGGCTTGTGGTATAGCTTATTGCCGCTTCGCACATACCGCCGTATTCCTTTACATACTTAATTGCCGCTTCTAAGTTTCGGGGGTCGTTTAATGCATCAAAAACTCTTACCACATCTATGCCGTTCTCTATGGATTTTTTGCAAAATGCCTCAACAACATCGTCTGCATAGTGCTTGTAGCCAAGAATGTTCTGACCACGGAAGAGCATCTGCAGTTTTGTGTTTGGCATATGCTTTTTGATTGTACGAAGTCTTTCCCAGGGGTCTTCGTTTAAAAATCTCATACACGCATCAAAGGTCGCTCCGCCCCAGCACTCTACAGACCAGTAGCCGATTTTGTCGAGCTGCTCTAATGCGGGAATCATATCTTCAATTTTCATTCTGGTTTTAGCCTGCGACTGATGAGCGTCTCTTAATATGGTGTCGGTAATATATAATTTTGCCATATGATATATCTCCTTTTTGTATTAGCCAAGCATCGCCAAAAGTGCACCTGCCGCAATAGCAGAGCCTATAACGCCTGCAACATTGGGGCCCATAGCGTGCATAAGAAGGAAGTTGGAAGGGTTCTCCTCTTGTCCGACCTTCTGCGATACTCTTGCTGCCATAGGTACTGCAGAAACACCAGCAGAGCCTATAAGCGGGTTTATCTTGTTCTTTAAGAACAAATTCATAAACTTGGCGATGAGTACGCCGCAAGCTGTAGCAACACCAAAGGCTACAACGCCCATTATTATAATCTTAATAGTTTCGAAGCTTAAGAATGTAGATGCAGTAGCCGTAGCACCTACAGATATTCCAAGGAAGATGGTAACAATGTTCATAAGTTCGTTTTGAACTGTCTTGGAAAGTCTCTCGCAAACTCCGCTTTCTTTTAAGAGGTTACCAAGCATAAGACATCCAACAAGGGGAGCTGCCGATGGAACAAGAAGAGCTACAAAGATAGTTGTAACTATGGGGAACACAATCTTTTCTGTCTTGGAGACAGGGCGGAGTTCCTTCATAACTATCTGGCGTTCCTTCTTGGTGGTAAGAAGCTTCATTATAGGGGGCTGAATTACAGGCACAAGTGCCATATATGAATATGCCGCAACCGCAATCGGTCCTAAAAGCTCGGGAGCAAGCTTACTTGTTAAGAATATGGCTGTGGGGCCGTCCGCACCGCCTATAATACCAATGGAGCCTGCCTGTTGGGGTGTAAAGCCAAGGTAGTATGCACCAATAAAGGTTGCAAATATACCAATCTGTGCTGCCGCACCGAGAAGAAGACTCTTGGGGTTGGCAATAAGGGGACCGAAATCGGTCATAGCACCTACGCCCACAAAGATAAGACAGGGGTAAATGCCGAGCTTAACGCCAAGATAGAGTATGTCTATAAGGCCGGGTGTAATCGAACTGTCGTGTCCGAACATATCCCAATGAATGTGTCCGCCTGCAAAAAGCTCTTCGTGGTAAATTCCTGCGCCCATAAGATTGGTAAGAAGCATACCGAATGCTATGGGAAGAAGCAAAAGAGGCTCAAACTTTTTAACTATAGCAAGGTAAAGAAGAACGCACGCTATAAGTATCATTAAAAGGGAGCTTACATTATCCTTTGTAAGATAGAAGCCTGTCTGCTTTAAAAAGTTTGCAACAGCTTGGAGTGCACCAACCTTTTCGCCGGAGTCTGCCTTTTTATTTAATACATCCTCAAAATAGGAAGAATACACAAGTGGCTCTGTTGTGCTAGCGCCGTATTCATAGTAGAGAATTGCAGCATTTATCTTGGGGTTTTCGCCTCCGTCGGCAGTTTTCTTTTCCAAAGTTATGGTTTCGCCGCCGGGGAGAGTGAAGTGTGAAGATGCAAGAAAATCCTGTGTAACAAGAGGCTTGCCTTCAAAACCTTCGCCCACATCTACATTTATCTCCATAAGAGAGTCTACACCCTCTACATACAAAGAACCCATAAGGTCGTTTTCGGTCAGGTTTTCGAGTGTAAAGGAAACTGTGCCCGAGTTTTTGTTGTAGGTAGTGCTCTTTATCTTTATAAGAGGGTCTTTGGCATCATTGAGAATGCCCGATAATTCCATCTGCTCTTTGAGCGGTACATAGCCCGACTGTGCCGGTGCTGCAAAAGCAACAACGCTTGTGCACAAAAGGGCAACAAGAAGGACCGCCCCTAAAATTCGTTTCATCATTGTTTTGTCCTCCGAATAAGAAATTATGCGATTGTGCAAAGAAGTGTGCCGTTTGCAACAGATGCACCCTCTAAAACACATACGGAAGATACAACACCGTCAGAAGGTGCCATGATTTCGTTTTCCATCTTCATAGCTTCGAGGATAAAGAGAACCTGCCCTTTGGAAACACTGTCGCCGTCTTTTACCTTAACGGAGAGGATTGTTCCCTGCATGGGAGCTGTAACTTCTGCACCTTCACCTGCAGGAGCAGCTTTGGGAGCTTCGACAGCAGCCTTAGGAGCACTTTCCTTTGCTGCCTTTGCCTCTTCCTCACTCATAAGCTCTATAGAAATTGCATATTCTGTACCATTTACATTAACCTTGTAAGTTTTCATAATAAAATTCTCCTTAAATAAGTATTTTTTAAAGTTTCTTAAAAGATGTTACCCTGATGTTTGAAACATCTTCTCCCAGTTCTTCGGCAATTACTGCACAAACGCCAGCGATAATCTCCGCTTTGTTTGCTATAGGTGCATTTGCCGCTGCAGAAGACAGATTGGGTGCCATGGCTTTGTCGGGCCTTTTTAAGCTCCTTATCACAGCACTCATTATCATAGTAATTGCTATAAGGCATATAAGCCCCACGAAAACTGTGGCAATACCTATGATACACACTAAAGCTATACTCATTTTTTGTCCTCCTTCCAAAGAAAGTTAAATATCGTAAACGAGCGTCTCTAGTAAACGCTCTGTATTTACCTTGTTTTTAGCAACCTGCAACAAAATAGCCCGAAAGGTTTAAAAAGTAGCTGTGCTCTTTTAGTTCCTCGGGGATTTCGCCGTCATATGACGAGATTTTTTTGAACTTAAGAGCGGTAAGTACTCTTTCCATCTTATGACTGTCGCAAACTGCGTACTGTGCCCCTCTTAAATCTGCCACATTCAAAAGTGCCTTTCCCATACTGTAGGAAAGCGAAAAATCGTCATCCTTAATGTATATACCGCAAAGATTAGCACATTCGCCAAAAAGCTTTATAACGCCCACTCCAAGTAGCTCATCTTTGTCTGTCATACTCATAACAACATCGTCGGTTTGAGCCGCTATTCCCATTTGAGAAAGTACAGATTGTGGGTTTTCCTCCACCTTGATTGTAATCATAGTTTTCCTCCACTATCTCATAATCCTAGAGACCTCGGTGCGTGTGAGGTGTCTCCACCTGCCCGTTTCAAGATTTCCAAGCTCTATGCCGTCTACCTCTGTCCTTTTTAGTGTGATGACGCTGTGGCCAATGGCATCGCACATTTTTCTTATCTGCCTGTTTCTGCCCTCGTGGATTGAAATACGAAGTACAGAAGATGCTCTCCTGTGCTCTATGACCTCCGCCTTGGCAGGTGCGGTCTTTTTGCCGTCTATATACACTCCGCGTACGAGCCTATCTACACTGCCGTGAAGTACAGTGCCTTTTACCAAAGCCTCGTAGGTTTTTGTTTTCTCGTGCTTAGGGTGGGTGAGCTTTTGGGCAAATTCGCCGTCATTTGTAAAGAGCAAAAGACCCTCTGTGTTGTAGTCAAGCCTGCCTACAGGGTATATCCTCTCGGGGATATCCGCAACATATTCCATAACCGTTGCCCTGCCTCTGTCGTCGCTTGCTGTTGTTACACAGCCTGCAGGCTTGTTTAACATAATATATACTTTTTTGGCGTCCTTTTTTACTTCCTGTCCGTCCACGGTAACCGTGTCGCCGGGGGCGACCTTGGTGCCAAGCTGTGTGATAGTTTTGCCGTTTACTGCCACTCTGCCCGAAAGGATAATTTCCTCCGATGCCCTTCTTGATGCAACCGAGCAAAGCGCCAGATATTTTTGCAGCCTCATCTCTTCCATTTCTTCACCTGCCACAAATTACATATACACTGTTATTATACTTTAAAATTCCAAACTTTTCAATATAAAATTCATTTTGTCTTGAAATAATAAGCATAAAATGTTATATTTAATATTATCTTATTACACTGGGAGAATTTGAATTATGAGAATGAGAAGAAAAAAGCACAGAGAAGAGCGTATAGAAGCCTGCAGTGAGCTTATTGTAGAAAACATTGAATCTTATAAAAATGACATAAAGAAAGTATTTGGAAACGACAAGCCCCTTCGTATAGAAATAGGCTGCGGCAAGGGTAAATTCATACTGGAAACCGCTATGAAAAACCCCGATATTAATTTTATAGCCGTTGAAAAATGCTCCGATGTGCTCGTGCTCGCACTGGAAAAGGTAAAGGCGGCAGGACTTACGAATGTGCGTTTTGTACAGGGCGATGTAAACAGGCTGCGTGACTTTGATACCAAATCCAGATGCGATGTAATATATATAAACTTCTGCGACCCGTGGAAGAAAAGCGGATACGCAAAAAGAAGGCTCACACACGCAAACTTCCTTGGTATGTATGAGACTCTTCTTGCACCGGGAGGGGCTATACACTTTAAGACAGACAACGAGAAGCTCTTTGAATTTTCGCTAAATTCCTTTTCCGATTACGGTCTTAAGCTAAAAAACATTACCTTCGACCTGCATAACAGCAAATTCGAAGGTAATGTGATGACGGAATATGAAAGTAACTTCTCTTCTCAAGGACAAAACATCTACAGATGCGAGGCTATATACCCGCAAATATCTCTATAAGGGCGTAGATGCTTTTGACGATGCTCCGGCTCGTATCCAGAGGTACATCCTCTGCGGCAACTACGGGAAAGGTTTCTATATTGGCATCGCCCATATATACCTTGAGTGTTGCTATTTCGTCGCCCTTTTTTATAGGAGCGGTCACAGCACTTGGGCACTCATACACACTTACATATTTAATATCGTTTTTCATAGGAACATAAAAGGTTTCGGGCGAAACAAGCTCTAATTCCTCTTTTGTTCCTTTTTCTATTTTTACTATGCCGAATTTTTCGCTTTTTCTTGCAACAGGCTTTTTGGTGAGAGTGGTGTAGGCGTAATCGGTCATTTTTATGTGGTCATTCCAGTCGTCAGGAGCATTTAAGGTTACGGTTACCACCTCGACTCCGTCTCTTTCGCAGGCGGACACAAGGCATCTGCCCGACTTTTTGGTAAAGCCGGTTTTAACACCTATACAGCCCTCCATTCTCTTTAATAGCTTGTTGTGGTTTGTAAGGTATCGCTTTCCTTCGGGGCCATCTATGGTGGTTTGATATGTAGACGCTATGGTTCTGAAATCCTCGTTTTTCATAGCATATGCAGTTATTTTGGCAAGGTCGTATGCGGTGGTATAGTGCCCCTCCTCGTCAAGCCCGTTTGGGTTTGCAAAGGAGGTGTTTTTGACTCCTATCTTTTGTGCCTTTTCGTTCATAATCTTAGCAAATTCCTCTACCGAGCCCGACAGAGCGCAGGCTATGGCAACAGCCGCATCGTTGCCCGAATTTAGCATAAGACCGTATACAAGCTCTCTTAAGGTAAGGCTCTCTCCCTTTGTAAGATATATGGACGAGCCCTCCACTCCCACTGCGGTGTCGCTTATCTTTATCTTTTTGTCCAGATTGCCCTCTTCTATGGCACAGATGGCAGTCATTATCTTGGTGGTGCTCGCCATAGGAAGCCTCTGGTGTGCGTTTTTTTCGTACAGTACATTCCCGTACTCTTTGTCTATTACCACTGCCGACTGCGCCGATATATCCATAGCATAGGTATTAAGCGGAAAACACAGTATGCACAAGAGAAAAACACATATAAATTTTTTCATACAAATCCCCCTACCTTTAATTTTATGATAAAGGCTTGCTTTTTTATGCTTATTTGACATATGCGTTATTTTGTGCTACAATGCGTGTGTATGCAAACTGCAAAGGAGGCTTGATTATGTCTGAATTTGAAAATATAATTGAACCTAAAGAAGAGATTAAACCAGAGGAAAACCCCATAATTGAAGAATCAACTGACGATACATCTGCAGAAACTATGCCCTGCGAAGAAACAAAAAATGTTAATCTGCCCCAGCTGCTTCTCGGTTTGGGAAAGAGGTTTTTTAAACCCATATGTGCACTTGTTGCACTTGTTGTATTGATACTCATCTTAAAGGCTGTTTTTACTCCCGCAAAGGACAAGTCAAACACCCTTTTTGTAGACAATATGCTGGTATTTAATGAAATAAATGTGGAAAACCACGCTATAATGTATGGCGTAATAGATAAAAAAGCAAATCTTGTAACAGATGCTGACTTTAGCCTTGCCTATCTTCTCGGCGACGGGATGATTGCCGCACAGGTGCCCCCTGCAGGCGGTGATGCATACGTGTACAACCCTGCAAGCTACGGACTTATAGACCAAAAGGGTGAGGAGATAACCAAGTTCTCCTTTTCTAACTGCGGTGTGGAATTCTCCGAGGGTGTTGTTGCCTTGGCGGAGGGTGATTTGTGGGGCTATGCGGACAAAAAGGGTAATTGGGTTATAAAGCCACGCTTTGCCTTGGCACATTCTTTCCATAATTCTTTGGCAGGCGTTAAGGACTCCAAATCTCGCAAATGGGGCTTTGTGGATAAAAAGGGCAAATGGGTTATAAAAGCTCAGTTCGAAGATGTAGGAAGCTTTGAAGACGGTATTGCCCCCGCCAAATTAAACGGTAAGTGGGGATTTATAGATAAAGACGGCAACTGGAAAATAAAAAACGAGTTTATTGATGTTGCAGACTTTGAAAATTCTGTTGCCCGTGCCCAGGATATAAGCGGAAATTGGGGATATATAGATGAAGACGGCAAATGGGTTATAAAGCCTCGCTTTCAGGAGCTTGGTGACTTTTCAGAAGGTCTTGCCGCCGCAAAGAAAAACGGCAAATGGGGCTTTATAGACAAAAAAGGCAACTGGAAAATAGAAAACGAATTCTATGATGTCGGAAGCTTTGCAGACGGTCTTGCCTACGCCAAAAGTGAGCCAAACGGCAAATACGGATATATAAACAAAAAAGCCAAATGGAAAATAGAACCAAAGTACGATGTTGCCTATGATTTTGCAGACGCTCTTGCCTGTGTTAAAACTAAAGATGCCTACGGCTATATAGGCAAAAGCGGAAAAACAAAAATCGACTTTTCCTTTAAATATGCTCTTAGCTTCTACGATGACGGCTATGCTCCTGTGTGCACAGGAAAGAAAAACACTTCTGACGATGATAAGTGGTTTGTAATCGATAGGAAGGGCAAAGCGATATTTAAGGAAACCTTTGACGGTATAATGAGATAATGGATGTAAAAAAATGCGCAGACCGTTTCGATTTATGGGACAAAATTATAAATTCTCATGTAAAACTCCGCCTTTGCGGAGTTTTTCTTTTTTGTTAAATCGAAACTCTGCACGAACCTCACCTCTCGGCGTACCTTTGTACGCCTTCGGGTTACCCTTCGGTTCGGTTCGCACATTCTGCATCATTTTTTCCTATCCATTACTTATTTAACGGACTAAAAATCGTGTCTTCCACCACAGTCTATTTTGTATTTTTCCAACACACATACTATGTTTTCGATAGCTTCAAAATCAGAATAATTTTCGTTTTTAATTACTTTTTGTATCTCCGAGAGCACCTGTATAGCCGTTGTATCGGCAATTTGGGAAGCATCAATTTCAAAATCATCTAAATTATTATTTACAAAATCGGATATGTAGTTTCTTAAAAGCTCAAGTTTTATGTTCATTCCTTGTCTCTCCCAATAAAAAAAGTGCGCAGCCGAAGCCACGCACGAAAAATGCATTACTCCGATTGCTGCGACACAAATCTCGACAACTCATACAAGTATGCGAAAATAGAGTATGCATTTTTACCAAAGGATAAAACACACACACTTATATGAGATAAGTCGAATATTAAGATTTATGTCGCAGACATAGTATACCATATGAAGAAGCAAATTGCAAGCAAAAACGCCACGATAGCTGTAGCTAATGCAGCAAAAAGTGCCCAGTCCACTAATTGTTCAAAACTTCCTACAAAACACACAATAAAATTGAACATATGAACTATCTAGCCAAAACAAAAAGCTCCGCCTCGGGCTTTTGGCGTAAAGAAAACCTCTCATAAAAACGCAGATACACCGCAAACGGCACTTGAGAAGATTAAGTTCCATTATTCAAGTGCCGTTTAGCGAGGACTTACGAAAAATACTTTCGTTTCCGCAGCGGCGGTAGGGTATGCGTTTTTATGAGAGGTTTTTAGCCATAAAAGCTCTTAGCGGACGGCTGGGGAGGCGAGGGGAGCAGCTGTAGGCTCCCCTCGCGGTTTATTCCCAAACAATTAAAAATTAATTTCTTTACTAGCGTTAAGGCACTTATTAAAAAATCCAAACCTCATACCTCATTTTTCAAAACTCCCTCACCAAAGTACGCCTCTATTCCCTCTATGGTTGTCTGGGCAATATTACTTAGCGCTTCCTCGGTTAAAAACGCCTGATGAGAGGTTATGAGCACATTTGGCATAGAGATTAGTCTTGCAAGGATATCGTCCTTTACTATTCTTCCCGAGTGGTCCTCAAAAAAGAGGTCGGATTCCTCCTCGTACACATCAAGGCACGCCGCACCGATTTTTTTGGATTTTATGCCATCTAAAAGTGCCTCGGCATCAATGAGCGAGCCTCGGGAGGTATTTAATATAACCACACCTTTTTTCATTTTGGCTATTGTGTCCTCATTTATCATATGACGGTTTTCTTTGCTTAGCGGGCAGTGAAGCGATATAATATCGCTGTTTTTGAATATTTCATCAAGGCTTGTGTACTCTACATACAGGCTATTGTCGGGATAGGGGTCGTATGCAAGGATTTTCATACCAAAGCCCTTGCAAATGTTAAGAAATGCCCTTCCAATCTTGCCTGTTCCCACAATTCCCATAGTTCTGCCATTTAGATTAAATCCTGTAAGACCGTTTAAGCTGAAGTTGAAATCTTTGGAGCGGATGTATGCCTTGTGAATTCTCCGAACAGATGTAAGCAGCATTCCCATAGTGTGCTCTGCAACTGCGTGGGGAGAGTAGGCAGGTACTCGTATTACGGGGATTTTGCCCTTTGCCTCTTTTAAATCCACATTGTTAAAGCCTGCACACCTTAGTGCAATAAGCTTTACACCCATAGAATACAAGTTTTTTATAACACCTGCATCCACATCGTCATTTACAAACACAATCACCGCATCGTAGCCCTTGGCAAGCGATACGGTATCCTCAGAAAGCTTGGTCTCGAAATATTTTATCTTCATATTTTCTTTCTTTTGCATCTCAAAGGAATCTATATCGTACTGTTTGGAATCGAACATTGCGATTTTCACAAAATCACTCCCTGTAACTAAATTCCCCCCCGATACAAAAAAATATACCCGAAAAGAAAATTCTTTTCGGGTATATGATTTTTAAATATTAATCTACAAGATATACTGCCACATAGTTGTTGCCGCGTTTTATAACTACAACCTTGCTTGCATTTACTGCATCAACAGTTGTACCGTTATTTGCGGGGGTGAGACTTCCGAGTGTTATGTCGGTAATGAATTCTCCCTCGTCAAAATCATAGAATTTTGCGCTGCTTACAGAGATGGGTTCAAAACCTATGCCGGAATCATATTCGTCGTTGTCGTCAACAATCTGTGCTACTATGTTGAGTTCCTTGCTGTCGACATCTAAAGAATCTACAGTACCATGGATTACTCTGTAGTAATCAGTATCTGTGCCGGAAGCATGCTCGATTACAAGTCCGTCTGCTACATCTGTTACAAGCGGTGCAGAGTCGTCGTAATCATAGAGAACGCCGCCTACAAATACCTTCTGTACTGCTACAATTTCGTTGTCCTCTATAGCAAACTTAACAAGGTCTCCCGGCTGTATGCCTGCCATAACATTGAGGTCTGCTGTATTCATCTCAGAAATCGAGGTAGAGCCTGCTGTGTAATATTCAACCTTGTTTACACGAACATCCTCGTCATTTATAGTTGTAGAAATCTCATTTATAAATCTTACCTCAGTAGCTGCATTTACATTGGCAGCTGTGGATTCGCCTTCGCCAAGATATACCAAAACGAGCTTTGCAGACTTTGAAGTGCTTATGTCATATGCTTCTATAGCATAGTAGGAATCTTGGTAGAAGTTGGTCTGGCTTCTCTTCTTGTATTCATCGGTATCGAGTCTGTCTTCGGGAATAAGAAGCACCAGAGTGGAAGCATTAATTGTAAACTGAGTTGAACCTGATGCATTTACAAATGTTCTTATATTTCCGGAAGCAGATTTACACTTAAGCTTTGTTGAACCGTCGTAGAAGGTTCCGTGAGTTATGTACTCGTCTATTGTGTAGATTTCGGAAACATATTCTTGACCGCCCTGTGTTGTTGTGGCATACTTAATAACCTGAGAATACTCGCCGTTTTCTATATCACGGTCGCCGTTAATTTCGGATGCAGTTTCTGCAAGGTAAGTTCCAAGGTCACTACTGTCTCTTGTTGTGCCGTTTAATTTTACTCTGTCCTTTAAGGGATATTCCTTGGCTTTGCCTGTGTTGTCTACAATCATAACTGCAGCTTCGCTGTCAAAACCGCTTGTGGTAGCTCTGTATGATACGAGATATCCATAGGGGTCTGTGCTTTCAGCCTTGGCTACAAATACTATCTTGCCCTCGTAGTCTAAGTAGAAGGTACATACATCGCCAACACCAAAGCCGTATGTTCCTTCGTCACGCTCGATAAGGTCCATATAATATCCGGAGAGTTCATACTCGTCGCCGTCTATTATAATTTCTTCGTAACCGGACATACTCTGAACAGATGCATTCTTTAATGTTATGCCGGAAACTATAGCCTCGGTAACACCGGAGGACAGAGGTGCAGCTACAGAAAGAACAACCTTACTGGATGTGATGGTGGAAACTGCCACCTGCTGTTTTGAACCGCCCACATTGGAAACCTTGTATGCAACATAATCGTCATCGTTGTTTACGAGTGTTACACTCTCTCCTATATAGGAATCGGTAAAGGTGTAGTTGTCTCTGCTTGCAGTTCTGCCGGTTACAAAGTATGTTTTATAGCTTGTAATCCAGGCAACTTCGTAGTCGCTTCCGCCGTTGTTGTTTAAAAGCTTGATTTCGCCGTTTTCTACATCGAAATATGTTTCGATGAATGTATCGTCAATCTGAACCTGAGGAACCACAGTGCCATTGTAGAAAACATACATTGTGGAATTAAGCTTTGCTGACTCGATATCGTCATCTTTGTCGTAGTACTCAATCTCGTCTGCGTCTACAGAGTAGATGTCTTCAGAAGATATGGTAAGAGTTTTGTTCTTAGCGGACGGCAGGATAGACTTTAATACCTTTGTTCTGCCGTCTATATACTCTATATCCACCATTCTTCCAAGATATGAATAATAGGATTCAATGCTTGCTTTTTCGGGGATTTCGTATACTTCGCTCCCAATCTTAAGCTGGAACTTGTTAAGTCCCATGGAAGAGCCTGTAAGAGTCTGGTCGAACACGCCCATTACAACGCCGGATTCTTCTTCTATTTCCTCTTCGTCGTCACCGCCGAAGTTGAGCCCGTCGTCTGTAGTTATGTCTATCTTCTTGGTGTAGTCCATATTGTACACGAGCTGTGCCACAAGGCCTCTGGATGCAGGAAGCTCACCATTTGAGTAAGCATTCTTTGTAAGGTTGATATCTGTAGCTATCTTGATATAGCCCTGATACCAGGGGTTAGACTCCTGATAGATTGAGCCGTAGCCCTTTGCGCAAACGAGCATCTTGATAGCTTCGCCGTATGTAACAGGGTTATTGGGGCGGAATGTTCCGTCAGGAAGGCCGTTTACAATGCCCATCTTAACTGCGTATGCTATGCATGTATTTGCCCAGTAATCCTCCGAAACATCGGGGAAGATTGTTGTCTTCTCGGTAAGAAGAGAAATATCGCCTACCAATTTTACTGCAACCATCTTTGCAAATTCTGCTCTTGTGATGGTAGCGTCGGGCTTGAAGTTGAGGATTCCGGTAGCTTCATCAAGAATACCGTTTATAACTCCCTGGTCAACAAGTGAGTAAATCGCATTTCTGTAGGCGTAGTCCTCCGCAACATCGGGAAAAACTATTTCGTCTGCAAAAACATTGACTGTAAGCATTGAAGCCATCACCATAATTACTGCAACAAGTGATGCAATAATGCGCTTTGAAATTTTCATTTTAGAAAACCTCCCTTTTGTTTGTCTCTAAAAAAAGAGCCAGTTTGATATTATAATAATAACATCAAGTGTCTCTCCCGTCAATGATATTTAGATGTCCATTTTTTTACAATTAGTTTACAAGATATATTTTTAATAAAAACATTGACAAAACATAATCATAATGTTATAATCACTATTGTCTTAAAAATTTAATATTTGGCCGAGTAGTTCAGCTGGTTAGAATGCCAGCCTGTCACGCTGGAGGTCGAGGGTTCGAGCCCCTTCTCGGTCGCCATCAGCTTGCGGATAGCCTTTAAGCTATCCGCAGGCAATTAAATTAAATATGCCTCTGTAGCTCAGTAGGTAGAGCAGGGGACTGAAAATCCCCGTGTCGGTGGTTCGATTCCGCCCGGAGGCACCACAGTTACACTTTTTATGCGGGAGTGGCTCAGTGGTAGAGCGTCACCTTGCCAAGGTGAACGTCGCGAGTTCGAATCTCGTCTTCCGCTTTAGGTCAGGAGGCGTAAAAAATTACGCCTCTTGACTTAGCTAAAGCAGCATTTTGCTGCAATTACAAATAATTATTGCCGAATGTGCATATAATGTTTCAGGA
>JAZNFW010000005.1:0-8345 GCA_045576175.1 Clostridia bacterium
CACCGGCACAGCCGATGGTTTACGTATACAAACAAAAGAAAAAGCCTTGAGAACCAATGTCCTCAAGGCTTCTGGAAGAGCCGAACGGTTTAGATGCATATATTAAAAGAAGCATTGCGAAAGCAAAACCACATTAACTCCTTCCATTTTCGCTATTACTTATTACTTCCCAAAAATCGGCAAGACTTTTCAGGGAATAGTGAAGAGTGAATAGGTAATAAGTAAAATCGACAAGACTCTAACGAATCTTGTCGATTTTTGGTGGGGAGAGATGGATTCGAACCATCGAAAGCGTAGCTAACAGATTTACAGTCTGCCCCCTTTGGCCACTCGGGAACCTCCCCTGGAGCTGGTGATGGGACTCGAACCCGCAACCTGCTGATTACAAATCAGCTGCTCTGCCAATTGAGCTACACCAGCTTATTTGGTGCCTCAGAGTGGAATCGAACCACCGACACAGGGATTTTCAGTCCCTTGCTCTACCAACTGAGCTACCGAGGCATATTGGCGACCCGAAGGGGGCTCGAACCCCTGACCTCCAGCGTGACAGGCTGGCATTCTAACCAACTGAACTACCGGGCCACTGTGGTGGGAGCTACAGGGCTCGAACCTGTGACCCTCTGCTTGTAAGGCAGATGCTCTCCCAGCTGAGCTAAGCTCCCATGCCTCAAAAACGGTACTTGACAATAATAGCATATAAATCGAAACTTGTCAACACTTTTTTAAAAAATTTTTATGCTTTTTATTACAGATACGGAGGAGGCATAAATACTCCCTTCAAAAGCTAATTCTTTTTGCACTCAAACAGTTTGACACAGCGGGTAAAAAATGTTATAATTTATTATGTATTTTCATATTTTGAGGTGCACATAAAATGTTTTTACTTAAAGATTTACAGATAAACAAAAATAATCATTTGGAAATAGGCGGTATGGACGCCTGCAAGCTTGCAGAGGAATATGGCACACCACTGTATGTTATGGACGAAGATAAAATCCGCTCCAATATGAGAGTCTACAAGAATGCCATCGACACCTATTATGACGGAAAAGGTCTTGCCCTTTATGCAAGTAAGGCACTTTCTACCAAATATATGTATGCACTCGCTTCCCAGGAGGGTCTTGGCGTGGATGTGGTGTCGGGCGGAGAGCTCTACACTGCTCTTAAGGCAGGCTTTGACCCGTCCAAAATATACTTTCACGGAAATAACAAAAGCATCGATGAGCTTACAATGGCTGTTGAAAACGGCGTGGGCACTATTGTTGCCGACAGTGAATATGAGCTTGATATGTTAAATGCCATCTGTGAGAAATACGGCAAAACTGCCGACATAATGTTTCGCATAAAGCCCGGAGTTGAGGCTCATACTCACGAGTTTATCAGCACAGGGCAGATAGATTCAAAATTCGGCTTTGCCATAGAAAACGGCGAAGCAGAGGAAATAGCCAAATACGCATCCAAGCTCAAAAACCTTCGTGTTACAGGACTACACTGTCACATCGGCTCACAGATTTTTGACCTGGAGCCATTTAAACTTGCGGCAGAAATTATGATGAATTTCTATATAAAGCTAAAGAGAGAGCTCTTTCTCCCTCTTACAAAGCTCGACCTTGGCGGTGGCTTTGGCATAAGCTACACCGCAGACGACAAGCCCGTAGAATACGACAAATACACAAAGGCAGTGGCAGATACCATAAAATCCATATGTGCATCCAAGGGCGAAAAGCTCCCCTACATTCTTATGGAGCCGGGGCGTTCAATTGTGGGCGATGCAGGTATCACTCTGTACAAAGTTGGCAATATTAAGGATATAAAGGGTGTCCGCAAATATGTTTCCGTAGACGGCTCAATGGCAGATAACCCAAGATACATTCTCTACGGAGCCGAGTACGACGGCGTGCTTGCAAACAGAGCATCGGATGAAGCAACAGAAACCGTTACCGTATGCGGAAAATGCTGTGAATCGGGCGACATCATAATGAAGGATGTTCTTCTGCCAAGTGCAAAGAGCGGCGACATTCTTGCAGTAATGTCTACCGGTGCATACAACTATTCAATGTCTAGTAACTACAACAGAATCCCCCGTCCTGCTCTTGTTATGGTAAAGGACGGAAAAGCAAAGGTGGTTGTAAGACGCGAAACATACGAGGATTTAATTCGTAATGACATATAACACTTCCGTTTTCTTAATAAGGAGATAAATATGTTAGACAGACTTTTAGAATTGCTGCTAAGCATACCCGGGCTTCTTGTGGCTCTTTCTCTTCACGAATTTGCCCACGGCTATGCGGCATACAAAATGGGCGACAACACAGCAAAATATCAGGGCAGACTCTCATTTAACCCCCTGCACCATCTGGACCCTGTGGGTACTGTGTGTCTTCTCCTTTTTAAATTCGGATGGGCAAAGCCTGTTCCAATAAATCCGTATAATTTTAAAAACAGAAAATGGGGAATTATTGCTGTGAGCCTTGCAGGGCCTTTTATGAATTTCATCGTGGCTCTCCTTTCGGCGATTGTGCTCGAAATTGTGGCAAGATTTATGCCCTACTCCAATGTAAGTGAGTTTTTGTATCTTATTCTTTTAAACTGTATGGTATTAAATATTGGACTTGCGTGCTTTAACCTTATACCCATACCGCCTCTTGACGGCTCTAAGGTTATTATGGAGCTTTTGCCGATAAGATTCAGAAACTTTTTCTACCAAATAGAGCGTTACTCGTCCATAATTCTTTTACTTGCGCTCTTTACAGATGTGCTCTCGCCTGTTTTATCTACTATGTACGGATGGGCATTTGGTGCTATATATTCTATACTGGGATTGATTTTTTAAATGGAAGAACTTGTTTTTAAAGTAGAAAGCTTTGAGGGCCCGCTGGACCTATTAGAGCATCTTATAAAAAAGAATAAGCTAGATATCTGCAAGGTTTCGCTAATAGAAATAACCGACCAGTATATAGCCTACATCTCAAAGATGGAAGAGGAAAATCTTGAGGTTTCCGCAGAGTTTTTGCATGTTGCCTCAAACCTACTCTACATCAAATCCAAGGCACTGCTTCCAAAGCACGACGAGGAGGATGATGCAGAGGATATGGCAGTGAGCCTGACCGAAGCTCTTAAGGAAAGGGCAAGGATGAAGATTATATCCGAAAGGCTCCGCACTATGCAGTTTGACGGTACCTTCCGCTATTTCAAAGAGGAAGAAAAAATTCCTCCCAAAAAGCAGGAATATCGTCTTGAAGCTATAGACATCTCAAAGCTCTACGACGCCTTTCTTACCGTAATGGAAAAGACTAAGAGGCGTACTCCACCGCCCAAATCCAATTTTACGGGAATCGTAAGAAGGGAAACCGTTTCGGTAAAGGACAAGGCAGGAAAACTTATAACAAGGCTTCGTAAAAACAAGAAAATTAAGTTTGAAGAAATATTTGAAGATGCACATCACAAAAACGAGGTTGTTGCAATCTTCCTTGCCGTACTGGAGCTTATGAAGCTAAACCAGATTTTCGCCTACGAGGAAAATGAAAAAATCCTAATTCGTTTGGGCGACAATGCAAATGAAAACACAGAGGAGATACTATCAAGTATCAGCGGTGATTTGAATGAATAGAAAACCAAAAGCAATACTGGAGGGCATACTCTTTGCCACTGGCGAAGCCGTGAGTATAAAAAGGCTCTCCGAAGTGCTCGATATGAGCGAAAAAGAAATAGACACTCTTATGGAAGAAATGGCAGAGGAATACGAGCATTCCGACCACAGAGGGATACAGCTCACCCGTCTGGAAGACAGCTGGCAGCTTTGCACCAAAAGAGAATACTACGACTACATACATAGGCTAAGAGAAAAATCCCGCAGAGCCGCACTTACAAATGCAGGTCTTGAGGTTCTCTCTGTTGTGGCGTACAACCAGCCCGTAACAAGAAGTGCAATAGAGTTTATCCGCGGTGTAAACAGCGACGGACCTTTAAATAACCTTGTTGCATCAGGCCTTGTAAAAGAAATGGGCAGATTAGATGCCCCCGGAAGACCGATTTTGTTCGGCACTACAGAGGAATTTTTGCGGACATTTAATCTGTCATCACTTTCGGAGCTTCCCGATGTGGACAAAGACTACAGCTACGAAGGTCTCGCTGGAGAAATCAGCGGTATGCCCATAAACAATGTGGAAGTAGACGAAAATCAGATAACAATGGATTTTGAAGAAAATTTAACAGGCGAAAACAATGAGGAAGAATAAAAATGCTCTATGCAACAATCATTTTTCTGGCTATTCTGTTAGCTTTGCTTTTTTCAAAAATCAAGTTTTTTTGTGAATATAAAAAATACCCCGGTGAAAAGCTATATACAGATTTTCGCATATCTGTAGGCTTTGTTCCTCTTGGAAGTCTTGCAAAGAAAAAGATCAAAAAAAATGCACCCAAAAGCAAGATAAAAAACGAGGAAAAGCTTATTCACACACTGAAACGCTATGCCAGAACTCTTAAAATTGTAAAAGAGGTTTACGCAAAAAACCGCTGGCACATACGAAAAACCTTGAAGGTGGAAAAATTAAATTTCCACATAAAATTCGGTCTGTCGGATGCGGCAATAACAGGTATAGCAACAGGGGCAATATGGTCTGTCCTATACTCACTCACGGCTCTCATATCGCAGGTGGGAACACTAAACAAGCATTACTTTGAGGTTGTGCCCGTATATACGGAGAAAGGGTTCATATCCGAGGGCAGAGTAAAATTAAACATTCGTGTAATAAATGCAATTTCTCTGTGTGCGAGATTGTATTTAACATACAAAAAAGTAACTAAAACAAGTAAATAAATGAAAGGCGGCGAATTTATGGAAAAACATCCTATCGAAGGTTTGATGAGTGAAGCTATGGACCACATAAGACAGCTTGTGGATGTAAACACCATAGTTGGAAATCCCGTAACCACTCCCGACGGAACAACAATTATTCCTATTTCAAGAGTTGCATTTGGATTCGGTGCGGGCGGAAGTGAATTTTCTCCTGCTCCCAAAAGCGATGCAAAATCTAACGGCGAGGCACTCTTTGGCGGAGGCTCGGGCGGCGGCGTGAGCATAAGCCCTGTGGCATTTCTTGTTGCAAACAGCGAGCAGATAAAGCTCCTGCCTGTAACAAAGAGCGTATCCACTGCAGACAAGCTCATCGATTTGGTTCCCGAGGTTATATCCAAGCTCAACAAGATGGCAAACGAATTTATAGACAAGAGAGCTGCAAAGAAGGCTGAAGAATCAGCTGACGAAATATCTCTATAACAAATTGTATCCAAAAACAAGAGGGACTGTAAAAAACTATGTTTTCTTACAGTCCCTCTTTGAAGTTTTGCGGGGATGGAAAAAAAGATGCAGAATAAGCGAACTAAGCCGTGGCAAGCTTGCTTGCGAGGGGGACCCGAAGGCGTACAAAGGTACGTCGAGAGGTGAGGTTCGCTTATAGCTTATAGGCTAAAAATAGGAGAAATCTGCAATTTTGCAGATTTCTACATAATTTTATTGTTTTGCTGTTCTTTTACCGTTTGGATTGTCAGCAATCAAACCTATAAGCGCTCTGCGCTTTTTTTACATTCCCTTTTAATTTTGTATTATCCCAATATTTTTCCTTCGCCGTCAAAGAGCGGTAACCTTTCAAGATATATTATATCCTCTCTGTCTGCAGCATCGCCCTCGGCAAGAACTGCCATCTTGCCCACAATCTGTGCTCCGCACTTGTCGGCAAGGATTTCAAGGCACTTTAAAGATTCGCCTGTGCTTATAACATCGTCTGCTATAATAACTCTCTTGCCCCTAATTGCGTTTTGAGAATCCTCGTCTAAATGAAGAACCTGCGGGTGTGCAGTCGTTATGCTATTGACCTCGGCGGTTATAACATTTTTCATATACACCTTGAGGCCCTTTCTTGCAACTACATAGCCCTTTTTGGACTGCTTTGCCATTTCGTAAACGAGGGGAATGCTTTTGCATTCTGCAGTAAGTATCACATCAAACTCAGGAGCCTTTTTTAAAAGCTCCTTTGCAGATTGTTCTGTAATTTCAACATCGCCAAGCATTATAAACGCTGCAATATAAAGATCATCCGCCACCTTAAAAAGCGGAAGACTTCTTTCAAGTCCTGCAATAGTCATCTTATGTTCCATTTTATCTTCCTCCAGACATCTTTATAATAATCCCAAAAGGGTAAGTATGTCAAGTGTGCACTTTATTATATAAGAAGCCACGATGTGCTCTCGTCTGTAATGAGGGTGTCTATACCAAAGAGATAGAGCACCTCATCTATATCATTTTCTTCTAAAAACTTATCCATAGAGCCTCTGTAGTATCGCATATCCAGCATATGTATCTCCTTGTAGTTGTAGGCTAAAAAAGGAGCCATATTCTGAGCATAGGAATCTCTTACTATAAGAAGATTTCCGTGCTTTGCATCGGGATTTTCTATTTTTACATAGCTGTGATTTCCGTCCAGATACACAGGATACATATCCATTTTATTAAGATGCTCTTTAAAAAACATTGTGTCTGACTTTTTGCCGTCATCAAAGCTCACCGAAACTTTGAGTCCCAAATCCCACATTTCGAGAGTATCGGGCTTTGTCAAAAAGTATCCGCTTCCCGAATAGGTTGTGCCCAGAAAGCCGTCCTTTTTCTCAACACTGTACTCCTCTTTTAAAGGATAGCCAAATCCCATAAGGTTGCAATACTCCTTGTAGAGTGCATAGCTACCCTCCGAGGTGAGATGGTGGTCCGTGCGATAGTACACCCCTGTGCCCTCTTTGTAGGCGTTATAAAGAGCCTCTCTGGTGTCTAAAAACTTTATGTTCTCTGTAAGCGATGAGGAAAGTTTAAAAAGCCTATCATCTCCATAGGTTTTGTGAAGGGCAGGGAGCTTATCTTCCATTATATAGCCCGCAGACGGAACTATCATAAGAGTTGATTTAAGAGAAGTCTTATTTGTAAACTTATATAAATTCTCCATATTCTTTACAAATGAGCTGTCGGAAGCATCCTTTGGAGCGTTTATAAGATAGCCGTCTTCTGCACTGTATATGTCGCCGAGTGCATTTTTGCCCATAAGCTTTTCAAAGTATGCACTAAGTCCCACAAAAAAGTCTCTGCCTGTTATGTGGTCTGCTAAATACTTCTCAAGTCCGTCCTGAAACTCGCCCGTCTTAATAGTCTCAAATGTACACTTTGGGAATTGGCTCAGTATTCTTTTTTCATTTTCCGAATATGTTTTGCCCTGTGAGAACAGGGTGATAAGCCCCATTATTGTGATTGCACTCATAAAGCAGAAACATATAAGATATTTATTAACCTTTTTCATACTGTCTCCCTCTTAAAACCGGAAATACAAAAACGGATTATAGGTTTCGGTAACAAGACTTGCCACGCAAAGCAAAAATCCCGCCATACACAAAACCGTCTCCAATATGCCAAGCCTAAACTTGATTTTGACCGTGTCAAACATAGCTGTGCAAAGTGGTGTACACGCCACTATACCAATAGCAAATGTTATGCACCAGGGCACAAGAGTTAAGTCATCTCCGCCCGAGGGTACAAACATATATCCAAGATACCCAAATGCACTCGAAAAGCTCGGACTAGCAAAGAAAATCCAGCCTATTATTACAATGAAGAGAGTGTATATGTGGCTTATAACCTTGGGGAGCTTTGAGAGCGTTCTTCCCCATACGAATTTTTCCATAAGAAGTAGCACACCATAGTACACGCCCCACGCAACAAAGTTCCACCCTGCTCCGTGCCAAAGCCCCGTGAGTGCCCACACTATGAGTATGTTTAAAGCATTTCTTAATTTAGACACTCTGTTTCCTCCAAGAGGAATATATACATAATCTCTAAACCATGAACTTAAGGATATGTGCCATCTTCTCCAGAACTCCGTTATGCTCCTTGAGATGTACGGATAACTAAAGTTGATGCAAAAATCAAAGCCAAGCATCTTGCCAAGGCCCCTTGCCATATCCGAATAGCCGGCAAAGTCAAAGTATATCTGCAGTGTATAAGCAAATGCTCCAACCCATGCACCCACTGTGCCAAAGGAGGCGGTGTCTGCAAATATCATATCCCATATTTTTCCAAACTGATTTGCAAGAAGCACCTTCTTGCAAAGACCTATTATAAAGAGTTTTATTCCGTTTGAAAACATTACAACAGAAACCCGTCTTTCACGGATTTTGCGTGCCACATCGCTGTATCGCACAATGGGTCCTGCAATAAGCTGAGGAAACAGAGAGATATATGCTGCAAAATCAATAAAATTCTTTGTGCTTCTTACAGAGCCTCTGTACACATCTATAACATAGCTCAT
>JAZNFW010000006.1:0-7180 GCA_045576175.1 Clostridia bacterium
ATATCCTGAATTTTTTGATTATTAATAATTCTCTGCGTGGATTTCAAAATAGCTCTGGGGATGATTGCAGGTGGGGCAAACATCGGGAGCTTCTTCGCCTGATATAAGGTGACCGCAGTTACGGCATTCCCATACCTTTGTTTCGCTCTTTTTGAATACTTCCTTTGTTTCTACATTCTTAAGGAGTGCACGGTATCTTTCCTCGTGGTGTCTTTCTATTTCTGCAACAAGGCGGAATTTCTGAGCAAGCTCCTTAAGCCTTCTTCCTCTGCAGTTTTGGCAAATTCGTCGTACATCTGTGTCCACTCATAATTTTCGCCAAGAGCTGCTTCCAAAAGGTTCTTTGCAGTATCGCCAATACCTTCAAGCTCCTTAAACCACATTTTTGCGTGTTCCTTTTCGTTGTCTGCAGTTTTTAAAAAGAGTGCAGATATCTGCTCATATCCTTCTTTTTTTGCGACAGAGGCGAAATATGTATATTTGTTTCTCGCCTGAGACTCGCCTGCAAAAGCGGCCTCTAAATTCTTTTCGGTTTGTGTTCCTGCGTATTTGGACATTTTGTTTTCCTCCTTAAATATTTTTAGTGTATTATATGCAAAGTTCTTTTGCAAGATTTTTTATTTGTGTTCGGCTCTCATCGGAAAGGGCAGATTTTATGTGCACTGTATTTTCCGCAAAGGTAAGGTCTTTGGATTTTTCCAGCATAGCTTTTATAGTTTTCTCTGCCATAAGTGCCCAGGTGCCGTTTTCTATTATACCGATTTTTCTGTTTTGAAAATTCCTTTCGGTAAGGTGGTTTATAAATTCCTGCATAAACGGGAAGATACCGCCGTTGTAGGTGGTTGTGGCAAGCACGATTCTGTCGTAGCGGAATGCATCCTCAACCGCTTCGGCAATATCGCATCTTGCAAGATTGACTGCGGTAACTGTTTCTTCACCGCACTTAGAAAGTTCGCTTTCGAGAAGTTTTACAGCTTCCTCGGTGTTTCCGTACACGGATGTATAGAAGATAGCAACACCCTTTGTTTCTGCTCTGTATGATGACCAGGTATCATAGAGGTCTATATAGTATGCGAGGTTTTCATTAAGGATAGGGCCGTGCAGAGGACATATTCTGTCTATCTCAAGACCAGATGCCTTTTTTAAAAGTGCTTGCACCTGTGCACCGTATTTTGCAACTATACCCATATAGTATCTGCGAGCTTCGCAAGCCCATGGCTCATCTGCATCTGTGGTACCGAATTTTCCAAATGCATCGGCAGAGAAAAGGGTATGGCTTGTCTTTTCGTAAGAGAGCATTACCTCAGGCCAGTGCACCATAGGTGCAGTTACAAAGGTAAGAACGCTTTTTCCAAGACTAAGTGTGTCCCCTTCCGAAACCACAAGGCGTCTGTCCTCGTAGGCAGTGCCAAAGAACTGCTCCATCATAACAAATGCCTTTGATGTTGCAACGATAATAGCCTTGGGATATTTTTTGGCAAATCTGTCTATGTTTGCAGAGTGGTCAGGCTCCATATGCTGTACTATAAGGTAGTCGGGCTCTTTGCCGTTTAAAACGCCCGAAAGATTTTCAAGCCACATATCGCCAAACTTTTTGTCTACTGTGTCTAGTACGGCAATTTTGGTGTCACATATAACATACGAGTTATATGCCATACCGTTTTCTACCATATACTGACCTTCAAACAAATCTATATCATAGTCATTTACACCGATTTCAAATATATTGTCTGTAATCTTCATACTGTGTGTCTCCTTTTTTAAGAGGGGGCGGCTTTGTGCCGCCCATGAGTGTGTTATTCTTCAGAAAATTGATCCTTGCCTACAGAGCAAAGAGGGCACACCCAATCCTCAGGCACATCTTCCCACGCTGTTCCGGGAGCTATGCCATTATCGGGATCGCCGATTTCTTCGTCATAAACATAACCACAAATGTCGCATACATATTTTTTCATATTGATATCTCCTTTATATTAGTTTTTAAAAAAATCCTTTATATTATTCATAGAAGCACGCAATGTTCCAGATGACATATTTCCTGTGCCACCGCCTTTACCATTTAGATGCAGATTTGCCTCTTTTGTGATAGCGGAAACATCTTTATCCTCTGATATGATTATATATCTATAGCCTGTGTCATCATCGCCCGACAACACAATGGCAAAGCCTTTTGCTTTTTTCTTAAGGTCATTTGCCACAAGTCTTAAGTGTCCTGCATCAAGGTCGTTTGCAAAAAGACAGATATTTTTGTCGGTTTCTTCTATAGCGTCCATCTTGAATTTTATAATTTCCTTTGTTTTTTCGCCAAGTTTTATCTTTAGATTTGTTATGTCATCCTGCAGTTTTTTAACTCCCTCTACTATATCCTCCTGCTTTACAGATATAAGCGAAGATATTTCTTTTGAACGCATATATCTTTTGCCGTAGTCCAAAAGAGCATCAAAACCGCAGAGGATATTAAGACGCATGCCGCCCTTATAGTGTATGGCATCTAATATTTTTATTATACCGATTTCACCCGTGCGTTTAACATGAGGGGCACAGCAGGCACACCTATCCACATCGCCGATTGTCACAACACGAACATTATTAGTTATGGAGCCTTTGGCTCTGTAGGTTTGGGTATTTATTTCATCTTCTGTAAGGTACCTTGCAGTTATGGGCATATTCCTTACTACAGCCTCATTTGCAAGATATTCGATTTTGTTTATGTCATCTTGTGTGAGCGGGCCGTTTAAATCCATGGTTACATAGTCTTTTCCAAGGTGAAAGCCCACATTATCGTAGCCAAAAAGACTATGTGCAACACCGCATATTATATGCTCGCCCGAGTGGCTTTGCATATTGCGGAAACGAAGGGCAAAGTTTATTTTGCCGTGAACCTTTGCACCCTCTGGAAACGGAGAGGAAAGGTAGTGATATATAGTATCGCCACAAAGCTCAACATGGCACACATCGATACCGTCTATAGTACCCTCGTCTGCACATTGACCGCCTTCTTCGGGAAAGAAAAGGGTGCGGTCCAAAACAATTTTGTATTCATCACCTAAAGCCTCACAGCTAAGCACTGTGGCGTCAAATTCTGTGTCGTAGCATTCTAAGTCATATAGCTTTTCTGTCATAATATCACCTAAAGAAATTATACAAAAAATAAATACGAATGTCAAACAATATGTTTACTAAAGAAGCATATTATGATACAATAAAATTACAAATAAAAAAGGGAGGAATACAATATGAAAAAAATCTTATCAACAATCATTACTATAGCTGTTTTGTGCACATCATTTAACGGCATATGCCTTGCAGATGATAAAGCGACAGACAAAAAAGGTTTTGAAATTGTACATATTCCCTATGTGGTGGAGGGAGAGTACAATTGGCGCAAAGTCATAAAGGCAAGATACATAGATACCAAAGAGCCTATAGCCTTGTCGCTTACATATTCGGACAGACTTTATGCCACAGTTCCCGTGGAAAATGCAAAAAGGCCTATAGAAGCATTTGAAACCGAGTACACAACCTTTGCTGACAACGATGACAGCAGATATGAGTTTTATGTTTTTGAAGAGCTTTCCCGAACAGGCGTGGTAAAGGGAGATGAAAACGGAAATGCAAGACCTTTTGACGCAATAACAAGGGCGGAGGCTACAGCACTTCTTTTGCGTTTTTTGGGATTAAATCCAATTGCTATGCAAGGCACTATAAGAATTTTTGATGATGTAACAAGCGACAAGTGGTATTACAGGGAAGTTGTTTCTGCATATAATTATGGTCTTGTAAAAGGTGACAGCGAAAATACGTTTTCGCCCGAAAGAACGGTAACCCGCGAGGAATTTGCGGTTATGGCATATCGTGCGGTTAAATATGCCGGACTTGGCTACCCCGGAAATATGAATATAAATTATATAGACATCGACACTGTTTCACCGTGGGCAGAAGAAGCATATACCAATATGGGAAGTTACATATATTCCGACTATGACGACAGCGATATGGAAAATCCCGTCAGGGTACTTAAGCCCCAAAAAGAAGCCACAAGATTTGATGTGTGCGACCTTTTGCACAATATCGAAGAATTCTGTCAGGTTTATCCGTCGACTCTTGCCTATGAATTTGGCTTTGATAAGGGTATGCCGGTTATAGACGGCTCCACATCCACATATCCTTTTACCGAGGCAGTATACGGTGCACTTTTCTCCTGCGGAGGAAATCATCCGTCAAAACCAAAGAGCCACAGCAAGAGCCACGCAACATATCAGAAGCTTATAGCAGGCGAGGTGGATATGAGCTTTGCCTCTGTTTACCCTGCAAGCGATATATTAAAAATGGCAGAAGAAAGCGGAGTAGAGCTTGAGCTTATTCCTATAGCATATGATGCTATGATATTCTTTACAAATGCCGAAAATACAGCAAAGGGGCTTACAAGCGAACAGATAAGCAATATATATGTAAATGATGCCTATGAAAATTGGACTGAGGTAGGAGGCCCCGATGCACTTTTGTATCCCTACTGCCGAAATAACGACAGCGGAAGCCACGCACAGATGGAAAGACACTTTTTAAACGGAAACGAAATACATCCCGATGTGCAAAAGGAAACCTCGTTTACTATGTCTAATGTGCTTACCGATGTTATGGCTTCAAAAACTGATTCGCCTCTGGGCTATGGTCTTGGATACAGCATATACTATTACTTTAATAATATGGACTTGTTCTACAACACCAAATCCGAACTTAAATTATTGGAAATAGACGGCGTATATCCTACAGATGACACTATTGCAGACGGAAGCTATCCGCTTTCCAACAACACATATATTGTAGTCCGCAAGGATTTACCCGCCGATGCCCCTGCAAGAAAAATGGCAGAGTTTATGCTCACACCCACAGGTCAGGACTGTGTAGAATCCGCAGGCTTTGGCAGACTTACTGCGAAGTAGCACAAGCTAAAACAAAATATTTTCTTCACTTTGTGTAAAATCCAAATAAAAAAAGGAAATTTTCCAAATTCACTTTACATTATTTTGCATTTGATGTATAATCGGTATATAATTTAGGATATATGAGGTGATGAAATGGATGCAATAGATTACAGCATCTTGTCGTGCCTTAAGGAGAATTCCAGAGAGAATGCGACAAATATAGGATTAAAAATCAATCTTTCGACCTCTGCCGTAATAGACAGAATCAAAAAAATGGAAAAGTCGGGTCTTATAGAACGATATACTACCATAATCAACCAAAGTGTCTTGGGAAGGGAGCTTATGGCGTTTATAACCGTAAGGCTTGAGCATCCTAAACACTACGAGAATTTTGTAAAAACTGTAGAGGCGAACGACTCAATAGCAGAATGCTACTACATAGCAGGCGACTTTGATTTTATATTAAAGATTATCACAAAATCAGGGAAAAATCTTGAGGAAATACTAAATGGCGTCAAGTCAATTGAGGGCGTGTCTATGACAAGGACCTCGGTAGTACTTTCGGAGAATAAAAGAGAGGTAACTCTTCTTCCCGACAAGATTGAATAACAAAACGGAGACAGTTAATCTGTCTCCGTTGCTTAAGCGGATACTAACGCATCTGCTTAAAGAAAATGTGTGTGTCGTTTTTCCCTGTTTGCGTAAATCCGGCTCTTTTTATCATATTATATGATGCGGTATTTTCTATATAGCATTTCATTGTAATTTGCTTTGCACCGATTTCTTTTAAAAATTCCGTTGCACAAACCACCGCTTCTGTTGCAAGACCTTTACCCTGAAATTCAGGCAGAAGCCTTATGCCAATTTCCACTCCAAGCGAAAAATCAAAGTTATGAAAAACAATTTCACCGCACAAATTACCTTCATATCTTATTGCAAGTGCATATTCCTCTCCGCTGTCTTTGAGCTTTTTAAAAAATCCCATATAGTAATCGGGAGTGTCTTTAAAATTTTTATCCTCGCTGTAGTCGTAGCCCCAGAGCTTATTGTTCTCTTTGTCGGAGCACAGATTAAAATAGCTTTGTGCGTCATCGTCTTTTATATCATTTATTACAATTCTTTCTCCCGCAATTTCTACGGGAGATATTATTTTGTCCATAAGAGTTTTTGCGTGCAGGTAGTATTTGTGCCTTATTTCTATAGGGTGGTACTGCATCTTGGAGGTTCTAAGTCCGGGAAGGCCCATATCATCCTCGCGGTTTATATATTTTGCCCTTCCTAAAGCATAGTGATTTGCAAATTCTTTAACCATTACCTGATAGGCACCGGGGTAGCTACGATCCGCCTTTTCCACGCATACAAACAGGGTATCGCCCCGCACTTCGCCAAGGCTCATGGCAACTATATTTTCACCTACGGCAACAAATCCTCCCGAAAGACCAAAGAACTCAAGGTTATCCATAACTTCTAAAACCCTTGTAAATTCTTCCTTTTCAGTTTCGGTGGAAAATTCCTTTTCGTCCATAAGTCTTTCCAAAAAAGTTTTTACGGAGTCCTTGTTTTGCGCAGTTATTTCATTATATTCCCATTTGCCAAAGAGCTTTTTGAATTTGTTTATGTGGTTACGCTGTCCTGAAAATTTTTTCCCCGAAAATGTGCACATATCCTCCGAAAGATATATATAGTCGCTCCAGGTTCTGTCGTAGAACATATCAGTGCTTTCGTATCTGCTGCCAAGCTTTTCTGCCTCGGGCTTGGTAAGGTTAGCAAATATGAGAGGGGCAGAGTTTTGTCTGCAGAAGACTTCAATTTCCTTAATAGCTCCCTCCACATCTTTTCCTACAGGCATAAAAAAGTGCGACTTTATCTGCCCCGAAGGATTAAACTCTCTTAAAATAAGGGTGTCGTTTAATATGCAGTATTCCCTCGGGTACAGCCTGCGCCATATAAGAAAGCTTGCAAGGGAAAGAGTGGAAAAGTAAGTGTCTGTGCTTTCTATATATTTTTTAATTTTTGCTATATCGTTTATATTTTCTATTCTTTTAAATTCCAACATATGTTTCACCAAAATTATTTTAGTTCCCTTGATTATAGCACATAATTATGCTAAAATCAAATCATATTATATATTAAGCTTTGGAGGTAAATATGATTTTCGGAGGCATGCAAAAACTTACCCTTCTTGATTATCCCGGCAAGGTGGCGTGTACACTTTTTACCAAGGGATGCAATTTCTACTGTCCGTTTTGCCACAA
>JAZNFW010000007.1:0-3193 GCA_045576175.1 Clostridia bacterium
CTGCTCTTGTGGCAGATGCCTTGGGTGCCAGGGTGTTGGATGTGACACCATTTATTATAGAGAGTACATATGCACCCTCTACATATCTCTTTGCCCAGTCCGATACATCGCCCCTATCGGCAAATAATACAAGGTCACCCTCGGGGGCGGTTTTTCTTGTCTTAAGCTCATATGCACGGATTATAAAAGAGGTCATTTCCTCTCTTGTGATGTGTGCTGTTGGGTTAAAGTTACCATCAGGTGTCATAGCAGGGTCTATAATCCCTAAATTCTTACCAGTTTGAACAGTTTTTGCATACCAGTCGGTAGCTGCTACATCTTCATATGCACTGGTATAGGGATGCTCGGTTACGCCAAGCACACGTACAATAAGTGCAAGAAATTCTGCTCGGGTTATAGTTCTGCCTGGAGCAAATTCTGTTTCGCTTATGCCGTTTATTATGCCCTTTGAAGCCATATATTCTATATCTTGCTGTGCCCAATGGCCCTGTACATCCTCAAAATTCTTTGTTTCCTGTGCATTTGCAACAGTCATAGTCCCAAATAAAGACACACAAAGAACTACTGCCATAAAGAGTGAAAATATTTTTTTCATAGGTTTTCCCCCCGGATTTTATTACAATAATTATATCAAAAAACCCATATCAAGTCAACATACGCCAACAAAAAAGCACCCACATTCGCGGGCGCTTTTGTATACCTTTATTACGCTGCAGGTACTTCAATAAGCTTGGAAGGAGTTACTTCTCTGGGGTTTGCGATAGCGTTTGTAACCGCTTCTATTGCAGCCTCCACCTCAGCATCTGTGATGCGGTTTTTGTTTGGATTGTAGTTTACATCCTCTGCCGGTATGTCTGTAAGTGTTGTAAACCATGTGAGAGCTGCCATGTATCTTCCTATATAGTAATTCATGTGGTAGCCATCTCTTGTAAATGTGTCGCCAATAAAGCTTGTTCTTGCATTCTGAACTGTAGTACCAACAGGGAATATGTATTTAAATTCTTCATGAGTATCTACATTAACCTTAGTAGCATTTAAAATCTGGTTGTACATATACATCTGGTCGGAGTTGTAGTTGGGTTCAAAAGTCTTGTGTGTGCTGTCGCCCTGATATGCCCATGTTAAGTTCCAAGCGAACTCAACATCTTCGCCAAGGCCATTTTCCTTTACATACTTAATTATTTCTGTAATGTAAGGTTCGTAGGTGTCTGCAAGTCCGGATTCGCCGGAGCTCTGCTGAAGTGAAAATATCTCCCACTCTTCGTCATTTAAAACAAAATCAACTGTCTGTTCATTGGTAATAACCCATTTGCCATCGGTATTTTTATAGTACTTGTACTTGGGCGCTTTTTCCTTTATGTATGTGTCGTGCTTTTCAAGTGAACAGCCGCCGATGTATAAAATACCAAGAACTATATCGTCATAGCCATTGGCATTGAGCATTCCATAGAGGTACTGCATGGAGTCAAGGCTGAAGCTATTACCAAGAGCAAGTACTTTTATGCTCTTTTTAGCTTCGGTTGTAGCTTTTAAGAGTCTGCGCGCCATTGTTGCCGCTTCTGCTCTGGAAGCTGTCTTTTTGGGCGAAAGGGTTGTTTTGGTTGTACCCATTATTAATTCAAGAGAATAAGCACTCTTTACATATTCTGTTGCCCATTCTGATATTTCAGCACTATCTTCAAACACGCTTATATCTGCTGTGGAAGGGGTGCCCTTCTTTATTTCGTAAGCGCGGATTATAAGAGATGTCATTTCCTCTCTTGTAATTTCCGTATCGGGTTTAAAGTTGCCATCGGGTGTCATAGCCTCGTCTATCAGGCCTAAGTTCTTTCCTGCCTGAATTGCATTTGCATACCACTTACCGTCAGTAACATCTGCATAAGCATTGTCGTAAGGAACTTCGCTTTCGCCCATAACTCTTAAAACAAGCGCCAGAAATTCTGCTCTTGTTATAGCACGTGCAGGCGCAAACTCGGTATCGCTCACACCGTTCATTATTCCGTGTGACGCCATGTACTCAATGGTCGACTGTGCCCAGTAGTCTATGATGTCGTCAAATGTTTTGTTTTCCTGTGCGTTTACAACAGTTACTGTGCCAAAAAGAGATACACAAAGGACTACTGCCATAAACAGAGAAATAATTTTCTTCATAGCTTTTCCTCCAAACAGTTTTTGTATTATGATTATAGCAAAATACCATCATTAAAGTAAATTACCTATTTTAAAAAGAGCACCCGAAAAAAACGAGTTCTCTGATTTTTGTATGTTACTGCGCCTCTGTAAACTTGGAGTTTGTAATCTTTTCGGGATTTGCTATTGCATTAATTACAGATTCCTTTGCAATTTCTCTCTTGTCATCTGTAATGAGTGTTTTGTTGGGAACATAGGTTATGTCTGCTATAGATTCACCTGTAAGCACACTAAACCAAGTGAGCGCCGCCATATATCTTCCCACATAAAGATCCAGATGATATCCGTCTCTTGTAAGGGTATCGCCAAGGTGGCTTGTTCTTGCGTTCTGAATTACTGTGCCGTTGGGGATTATGTACGAAATTTCCTTGTGGGGATAAATTCTTGTCTTTACTGCACCTACAATCTGATTGTACATATACATCTGGTCTGCGTTGTATGTGTTGTTTGGACCGGAAAAACTATAGTGTGTGCTGTCGTGCTGATGTGCCCAGGTCATATGCCACGCAAGCTTTACCTTGGGGTTGGAGCAATTTTCCTTAACATACTTGATTACATTTGTAAGATGGGGCTCGTATGCACTTGCTTTTCCGGAATTTGCTGTGTTCTCCTGGATTACAACAACATCCCAGTTTTCATTTTCGATACAATTTAAAAGTGTTGCACCTTTAATAACATCTGCCCACTTACCGCTGTCGTTCTTTTTGAATGTGTATTCGGTAGCACCGGTTGTTATGTATTCTGCGTGCATCTTAAGTGAGCATGCACTCTTGTATGCGATACCAAGGACTATGTTGTCATATCCGTAGTCATCGGCTATCTGGTAGAGGTATTCCATAGCGTCAACACTGTGGCTGTTGCCAATGGAAAGCACCTTAAAGCTCTTGCCCACGCCATCCTGCTTTAAGAGTCTGCGGATGATTGTAGCAGCTTCTGCTCTTGTGGCAGATGCCTTGGGTGCAAAGGTGGAAGCATCTATACCCTTTATGATACCCATAGCATA
>JAZNFW010000008.1:0-24665 GCA_045576175.1 Clostridia bacterium
ATCCGACTTTGTAAAAAACGCTGTTTTTTACAACCATTTTTATTTGAGACAGAAAAAAGTCCCTTTTTATAGGTAGCCACGCATATCTATTGCAAGTTTTTCTTCAAGGTTTATTAGTCTTTTTGCTATATCCTTGGACACCTCGTCTGCCGCCTTGTACTTATTGAGATACTTATTTAAAGACTTTACTCCCATATTGCATCCGTCTGTCATAAGGTCGGCAACCGTCTCATCGGATTCGTTTACAGCGAGCATAACATTTGTCTTAATCCAGCTCATACCCTTGGCAATTGCCTGAGGCTCTTTGCCGTAGTCGTGAAATCTGTCAAGCTCTCGTTTTATTTCCTTATCAAGCTTTTCATGTTCCTTTTTGCAGGTCGTGAGGAGCTTTTTTAATTCGTACTCACTTACATTATCGAGAACATCATCTATAGAAGATACGCCCATCTTAACTCCCGCATCGCACTCTCTTAAGAGCTTTATTGTATCCTGCTCTATCATTTTTTCATCCCCTTTTATTTTAAATTGTTCCTTTCTTTTTGTAGATTTATTCAAATGATTCAAAAACCAATATAATCTGTATAAACAATCCCCGGTTGTAAATAATAACCGAAAAGGAGTGTTGTTATGGAACTTAAAGATGCCAAGAGCAAAAAGGAACTGTATGACATTATATATGAGAAAATAGAAAATGAGAAAAAGACACCTGCCATAGAAGGCAAAAAGAAGCTCTACTACATTTCGGCTGAGTTTCTTACCGGCAAAATGCTTATAAACAGTCTTATAAACACAGGATTGTTTGACAGTCTGGAAAAAGAAGCCAAAAA
The DNA here is from genome assembly GCA_045576175.1 of Clostridia bacterium. Taxonomy (GTDB): domain Bacteria; phylum Bacillota; class Clostridia; order UMGS1810; family UMGS1810; genus RGIG8748. Next base: position 828 of record JAZNFW010000008.1, read on the forward strand.
ACAAGGCACCTCTCTTTATGAAATAGAAAACGAGGAGTGCGAGCCTTCGCTTGGCAACGGAGGACTGGGGCGTCTTGCGGCATGCTTTATGGATTCTATAGCAAACTTAAATCTGGATGCGGAAGGTATGGGTATTTTGTATCACTTTGGTCTGTTCCGTCAGGAGCTAAGGGACGGCAAGCAAGCCGAAATGCCAAACCCCTGGATGCACGGCAATAGTTTTCTAAAGCGTACACCCACTACTTATAATGTTGAATTTGGAAATTTAAGCATAAAGGGTAGGCTCTGGCAGATGGACATTGTCGGCTCTGGCGGAAAGGTAAACAAGCTCTCTCTCTTTGATGCCGACTCTGTGGACGAGAGCATAGTAACAGAGGGAATCAGCTTTGACAAGTCGGATTACACAAAAAATCTAACCTTGTTTTTGTATCCCGACGACAGCGATGAATCAGGAAGGCTTCTGCGTGTATATCAGGAGTACTTTATGGTATCGTGCAGTGCCCAGAGAATAATAGACGAATGTATACAAAAAGGCTCTACCCTGTATGACCTTAATGAATATGCAGTAATACAGATAAACGACACCCACCCCTCACTTGTAATTCCCGAGCTTATAAGACTTCTTACAAAAAGAGGACTTACAGTTGACGAGGCAATAGATGTGGTGTCAAAAACCGTGGCATACACAAATCACACAATACTTTCGGAAGCTCTGGAAAAGTGGCCTGTGCACTATCTTAAAAAAGTTGTTCCCTCTATTGTGCCTATAATAGAAATTCTAGACAGCAAGGTAAGAAGAAAATATCAAAATCCTTCAGTATATATAATAGATTCAAACGACACCGTTCATATGGCACATATGGATATACACTACTCTTTTAGCGTAAACGGCGTTGCAAAGCTCCACACAGACATTTTAAAACACAGTGAACTAAAAGACTTCTACCAAATATACCCCGAGAAATTCAATAACAAAACAAACGGAATTTCCTTTTCTCGTTGGCTGTTTAAGAGTAATCCCTCTCTTGCAAAACTCTTGGAGGATGTGATAGGAGACGGTTTTAAGAAAGATGCCTCTTATCTTAAAAACCTAATGGGCTTTATAGACGACAAGCAGGTTCTTAAAAAGCTTATAGAGATAAAGGAAGCAAACAAAAAAAGGCTAAAGGACTTTTTAAAGAGCAGTCAGGGAATAACAATAGACGAAAAGGCAATATTTGATATTCAGGCAAAAAGGCTTCACGAATACAAAAGACAGCAGTTAAATGTGCTCTACCTTATAAACAAGTACCTTGAAATAAAAGACGGCGTAATACCCACTACACCGATATGTGCAATATTTGCGGCAAAATCCTCACCTGCTTACACTATTGCAAAGGACATAATACACTTAATACTCTGCCTTGGCGAAGTCATAAAAAACGATGCACAGGCAAGGAAATATCTTAATGTAGTAATGGTGGAGAATTACAATGTGACAAAGGCAGAAATGCTAATTCCTGCATGCGATATTTCGGAGCAGATATCACTTGCGTCCAAGGAAGCAAGCGGAACGGGTAATATGAAGTTTATGTTAAACGGAGCTGTAACTCTGGGCACAGAGGACGGAGCCAATGTGGAAATCCTCTCGCTTGTGGGAAATGACAATATGTATATCTTTGGAGACAAGGCAGATACAGTTATACGAAGATACAAGGACGGAAGCTATGTGAGCCGCAGCTACTACGAAAACAATCCAAAAATCAAACAGGCAGTGGACTTTATAACAAGTCCCCAGATGCTTTCGGTGGGTGACGGCAAGAGTCTCCAGCGCATAAAAAACGAGCTTATAAACAAAGACTGGTTTATGACCTTTCCCGACTTTGACGATTATACAAGGGTACGAGACAAATCATACAAGGATTATGAGAATAGCGAGGAGTGGGCTAAAAAAATGCTCGTAAATATAAGTAACGCAGGTTACTTTTCCTCGGACAGAACTATAAAAGAATACAACAGAGATATATGGCAGATTTGAAAGGAGCAAATATAAATGAGTTCTTTAAGTAAACGCCAGGGTGCCTTCGACTTTTTGCAAAAGCTTGGAAAGGTTCTTATGGTAGTAATTGCGGTAATGCCTGCGGCGGGCATTATGATAAGTATAGGTAAGCTTATTGCTATGCTGGGGTCAGATGTAGCAATTGTTTCACGCATAGCCGCCATCACCGAGGATATAGGCTGGGCAATAATCGGCAATCTCAATATCCTCTTTGCAGTGGCTATAGGCGGCTCGTGGGCTAAGGAGCGTTCGGGCGGAGCCTTTGCAGCCCTTTTGTCCTTTATTCTTATAAACAAAATTACAGGCACAATATTCGGAGTTTCCAGCGATATGCTAACCCAAAGCGGTGCAACTGTAAAGACACTCTTTGGTCAGGAAATTGAGGTAAACGGCTACTTTACCTCCGTGCTTGGCTCACCTGCACTCAATATGGGTGTGTTTGTGGGTATAATAGCAGGTTTTGTGGGCGGAATTGTGTACAACAAGTTCTATAATTTCCGAAAGCTCCCCGATGCTCTGTCGTTTTTCAACGGCAAGAGATTCGTGCCTCTCGTGGTTATTTTGTGGTCGGCAATAGTTGCTCTCATCTTGTCTGTTGTATGGCCATTTGTACAGCTTGGAATAAACAGCTTTGGTATATGGATTGCAAATTCACAGGATACCGCCCCTATTCTTGCACCGTTTATATACGGCACACTAGAAAGACTTCTTCTTCCGTTTGGTCTTCACCATATGCTCACCATTCCTATGAACTACACTTCGTTTGGCGGAACATATACCGTTCAGACAGGTCTCAATGCCGGAACTGTGGTGTTCGGTCAGGACCCTCTGTGGCTTGCATGGGTGTCTGACCTTATAAACTTTAAAAATGTGGGCGATATAAATTCATACCAAAACCTTCTTACAACAATAACACCTGCAAGATTTAAAGTAGGTCAGATGATAGGCTCTTCGGGACTCCTTCTGGGTGTGGCACTGGCTATGTACAACAGGGTGGACAAAGACAAAAGAAAAAGCTACCGCTCTATGTTCATATCCACCTCTCTTGCAGTTTTTTTAACAGGTGTTACAGAGCCTATTGAATTTATGTTTATGTTCTGTGCTATACCGCTTTATATAGTGTACTCGCTTTTGCAGGGGCTTGCTTTTGCAACATCGGGAATTGTAAACCTAAGACTTCACTCATTTGGTAATCTGGAGCTTGCAACGAGACTTCCCATATCTATCAAGGCAGGGCTTATTGGAGACATTATAAACTTTATAGTGTGTGTTGTAATTTTCTTTGGCATCGGATACCTTGTGAGCTACTATCTTATAGGAAAATTCCGCTACGCTACCCCTGGCAGACTCGGAAATTACTCTGATGCAAGACCTGATGATTCATCGGAAAGCGAAGGTGCAAAGGAGACCCAAAAAACTGATTCTCAGGCAGAAAGAATAATAGCTCTTCTTGGCGGAAGAGAAAATATAACCCTTGTGGATGCCTGTATGACAAGGCTCAGGGTAACCGTAAAGGATGAAAAGCTGGTTGCAGACAAAGATGAGTGGCAAAAAGAGGGTGCTCTGGGGCTTATTAAAAAGGGTAACGGTATTCAGGCGGTGTACGGGCCTAAGGCTGACGTGCTGAAATCCGACATAAACGATATCTTGTGATATGGTGCTTCTTACACTAAATACCCACAGCCTTATAGAAGAAAACTACGAAAATAAACTTAAGTATTTTTGTGAGTATGTGTCAAAAATAAAACCCGATGTTATAGCCCTTCAGGAAGTAAATCAGACAAGTTCCGCACCCGAAATCGAAAAAAGTGACTTTGGATATGCAGTAGGCGAAATTCCGCTCAAAGAAGATAACCACGCCCTCAAGGTAACTAAGCTTCTTAATTCTATGGGGCAAAGCTACAGCTTTGTGTGGGCAGGGATTAAAAACGGCTTTGAAATATACGACGAAGGACTTGCCATCATTTCTACCCACCCTATGAAAGACGCCCAAAGCTTTGTAATAAGTAAAACAGAAGACTTTGCAAACTGGCGCAAAAGAGATGCACTTGTTGTTAGGATTAATGATACTGCCTTTTGTACCGCTCACCTTGGCTGGTGGGATGATGCCAAGGAGCCGTTTTATGATCAGTTTTGTTTTCTCGACCGCAGACTTTCGAGCTTTAAAGATGTATTTCTTATGGGCGATTTCAACTCGCCCGACGATATTGATGGCGAGGGGTACTCGCTTATTAAAGAAAAAAACTGGTTTGACCTCTATGCCCTTGCTAAGAAAAAAGAGGGGCACCATACCGCCAAAGGAAATATTGCAGGATGGGAGAATAGCAAAGAAAAAGAGATAAGAATAGACTATATATTATCCGGCAAAAAGCTGTGCGTAGAAAAGTGCTCCACAGTGTTTGACAATATACGGGGCGATGCCGTGTCCGACCACTACGGAGTAATAGCTCAAATCAAAGGAGATATACTATGAGAAAATCCGGAATACTAATGCCCATAACGAGTCTGCCCTCACCCTACGGAATTGGGTGTTTTTCAAAAAGTGCATACGAATTTACCGATTTCCTTAAAGAGAGCGGACAGAGTATATGGCAAATTCTCCCTCTGGGACACACAGGCTACGGAGACTCGCCCTATCAATCGTTTTCCGCACTTGCGGGAAATCCGTATATGATAGATTTGTGCACACTTATAGAAAAAGGTCTTCTTACAAAAAAAGAATGCGACGAGGCGGATTTTGGAAATTCAAAAACTAAAATAGACTACGAAAAGCAATACCAATTTCGATATCCCCTTTTAAAGAAAGCGTATGAGAGAGCAAAAATTGAAAACGATGCAAAATACAAAGAATTTGTCTTAGGCAACGCATTCTGGCTTAACGATTACAGCCTTTTTATGTCACTTAAAAATCACTTTGGCGGGAAAAGCTGGTTTAACTGGGATAAGGAAATAAAGGACCGAAAACAAATGGACAAATACCGAGAGCTACTCAAAGAAGAGATTGGATTTTGGAATTTTGTTCAGTATGAATTTTTTTCTCAGTGGGCCAGACTTAAAAGCTATGTGAATAAAAACGGAATAAAGATTATGGGCGATATGCCTATATATGTGTCGTCCGACAGCTGTGATGTGTGGTCAAACCCCCATCTTTTTGAGCTGGATGAAGACAAAAATCCCACCTTTGTTGCTGGCTGTCCTCCCGATGGCTTCAGCGAAAAAGGACAACTTTGGGGTAACCCCATATACAATTGGAAAAGCCACAAAAAAGATGGTTACAAATGGTGGATAACGAGGATTAAACACAGCTTTATGATGTATGACACACTTAGAATTGACCATTTCAGAGGCTTTGAAAAATTCTATTCCATCCCCGCTAAAAATGAGGATGCCAGAATAGGCACTTGGGAGGACGGTCCCGGAACAGCGCTTTTTGATGCAATCGAAAAGGCTCTTGGAAAGCTTGATATAGTGGCAGAGGATTTGGGCTTTATAACCGATTCTGTAAAAAAGCTTCTTCGTGACACAGGTTTTAAGGGAATTAAGGTTTTAGAATTTGCCTTTGACGAGCGGGATAGTTCGGTATCCTCCGACTACCTGCCCCATAACTACCCCGAAAACTGTGTGGCATACACCGGCACCCACGACAACGAGCCTGCAAAGCCCTGGTTTTTGTCACTTGGCAAAGATGCAAAGGGAAGTGTACGCAAGTACCTGTGTGATTACCACACTCCCGAAAAAGAGATATACAAATCGCTTGTGTGCGAAACTATGAAGTCGCCTGCAGGCATCGTGATTATTCCAATATGGGATGTTCTTGGGCTTGGGACAGAGTCTAGGATAAATACACCCGGCACCCCACAAGGAAACTGGGTATGGCGTATGGGCGAAAGTATGCTGACAGAGGATGCAAAAAAATTCTTGAAAGATATAACCATTTTGTACGGAAGAAACTAAAAAATGGATTGTAAAAAACATAGTTTTTTACAATCCATTTCTTTATTTTTTTAATTCTTTATATGCAAGACGGGCTGCTTCCTGCTCTGCTCTCTTCTTGCTGGTACCCTCACCCACAGGATAGCTCTTTCCCTGAGTCACAACACAAACACTAAAAATCCTTGAGTGCTCGGGGCCTTTTTCTTCAAGATGCTTGTAGGTAATATCAATCCCCTTGGACTGTGCATATTCCTGAAGCTGTGATTTGTAATTTTCCAAATCCTCTCCGCTTTTTACAAGATTGTCTATCTCATCTTTTAAGTTTGCAAGAACAAACTCTCTGGCACTTTCAAAACCGCCATCAAGATACACAGCAGCAATTATTGCCTCCATAGCATCGGACAAGGTAGACGGTCTGTTCTCTCCGCCAGACATACGCTCACCCCTGCCAAGAAGGAGATACTTGCCGACATCAAGCTTTTTTGCCATCTTAGCAAGAGCACTCTCGCACACAACCTTGGCACGAAGCTCTGTGAGCTTTCCCTCGGGATAGTTTTTTAAATTTTTGAATATATACTCGCTAACCGCCAAAGAAAGAACGCTGTCGCCAAAGAACTCAAGTCTCTGATTGGAATATATCCTCTCCACCCTTTTTTCATTGAGATAAGAAGGATGGACAAGAGCCTTTTTCAATATATCCTCATCTTTGAAGGTGTAGCCCATATTTTCTTGAAGTTGTTTAATTTCAGTCATATATGACCTCTTTTACTGATTGGTATGTGATTTTACATATTCAACAGCAGCGCCTACAGTAGTGAGGCTTTCTACATCCTCTTCGTCAATCTCAATACCAAATTCATCTTCCATAGTCATTATAAGCTCTACTATGTCAAGAGAGTCTGCAGCAAGGTCGTCTATAAACGAAGCTTCCATAGTAACCTCTGCCTCTTCAACACCGAGCTGATCTACAAGAATTTCTTTTATTTTTTCAAATACCATAATTTTTTCCTCCAAAATTTATTAATACATTTATATAGTATATATGGTCTTTAATAAAAATGCAAGTCTTTTATTTAACCTTTACCCTGCTCCACAAATCTGTGTGCTTTTTTGCAAGGTCTGCATCGTATGTGAAGATTTCCATATTTTCAAGCTTTGTTATATCGGGATAACGAAGTGTATCGTTTTTTATTTCATCTGCCAAAAGCTCTCTGCCTGCAGTGTTTGCAGTGGAGTAACCTATATATTCTGCATTCATTTTGGCAATTTCGGGACGGCACATAAAGTCTATAAAAAGCTCCGCTTCCTTCTGATGCTTACTGGTCTTGGGTATTACCATACTGTCAAACCAGAGATTTGAGCCTTCCTTGGGCACGGAATATGCCAGAGAATCATTAAGGTCCATACAGTAGAAAGCATCGCCCGACCAGGCAATAGTCATAGCACCCTCGTTTGCAATCATCTTGTCTTTTACTTCGTCACCGCAGTAAGCCTTAACAAGAGGTTTCTGCTTTATAAGGGCGTTTTCTGCTGCTTTAAGCTCTGAGTCATCCTGACTGTTCATAGAATATCCAAGGCTCTTTAAGGTTATGGATATCATATCCCTCTCGGAATCGAGCATAAATATTTTGCCCTTGTACTTTTCGCTGAACATAGCTTGCCAGCTATCCATATCGCCACTATCTACCATATCCTTATTGTAGAGAATTCCCATTGTGCCCCACATATAAGGAACGCTGTAGAGAGCATTTTTGTCGTAATCAAGTCCTTTGAACTCGTCGCCTATATTTTTGTAGTTGGGAATGTTGTCAAAGTTGATTTCAAGGAGCATATCCTCCTCAATCATACGCTCAACCATATAGTCAGACGGGAACACAACATCATAGGCAGTTCTGCCTGCCATAACCTTAGCATGCATCTCCTCGTTTGTATAGAAGGTTTCATAATTTACTCTTATGTCGGGATATTCCTTCTCGAACAAATCCAAAACCTCTTCGTCTATATAATCGCCCACATTGTACACATATATTGTTGTTTTCTTTTCACAGCCTGTGAAAAACGAAAGCACAATAAGTACACAAACAAACAAGCAGAGAATTTTTTTCATTTTTCTACCTCCTAATTTATAAGTACATTGGATTCTTTGTCCTTAGATGTTCGCTTGTTTAATATAAACAGAAGAAGCATTATAACCACAAACATCACAGTAGACAGAGCGTTTATCTTGGGGTTGAGCCTTTTGGCTGTGGTGTAAACATATATAGAAAGATTGCTTACGCCGTTGCCGGTTGTAAAAAAGCTTATTACAAAATCATCTATAGAAAGGGTAAATGCCATAAGAAGTCCGTTTATTATACCCGGCATTATCTCGGGAAGAACTACATTTTTAAACGCATACCACGGCTTTGCACCAAGATCCACCGCCGCTTCGTACAGATTGTTGTCAAGTCCTACGAGCTTTGGCGTAACAGAGAGTATTACATACGGGATATTAAATGTAATATGCGCAAGTAGCATAGTAAGCATACCGCTTGGTATATTGAGTGCTATAAAGAGCATCATAAGCGACACACCTATTACAAGCTCACTCGATACCATTGGGATATTTGTTACGGCGTTTATTATATTTCTTAATCTTTTCTTTCTGAAGCCGTGAATTCCTATTGCCGCGGCAGTTCCTATAACACAGGATATGACTGCCGAAAGCACACCCACAATAAGCGTGGTAGACAGCGCCGACATAAGAGAGGAATCGTTTAGCATCTCAACATACCACTTAAACGAAAATCCGCCCCACACACCTCTTGACTTTGCCTCGTTGAAGGAAAAGACCATAAGTATTACAATCGGCACATATAAAAACATAAACATAAGGTATAAATATACGCTTTCAATAGCTCTTTTAAGCTTTGCTTTCACTTACAATCTCACCGCCAATTTAGAATATTGCCATCTGCTTATTTCCTTTGTTGAATAAATCCATTATTTTCATAGAAATAAACATAAGCACCATCATAACTATTGCCATACTGGAGCCGTAACCCCAGTCGCTTGCACCAAGAAATTGTCTTTCTATAAGATTTCCCACAAGCATTGTGTGTCCGCCGCCAAAGATGTTTGAAATATAAAAAGTGGTTATAGACGGAAGGAAAACCATAGTAATCCCTGATACTACACCCGGAAGGCTCATAGGCAGAGTAACTTTAAAGAAAACCTTAATGGGATTTGCTCCAAGATCCTCGGCAGCCTCCTTGATGCTTGAGTCTATCTTTACAAGCACTGAATATATAGGAAGTATCATAAACGGAATAAAGTCATATACCATACCCAGAACAACTGCAGATGTGGTATAGAGTATGCTCACTTTGGGAAGACCAAAAAACACAAGAAGATTGTTTAATAGTCCGTTGTCCTCAAGTATTGTAAGCCACGAATAGGTCCTTAGCATCATATTCATCCACATAGGCATTACAAAAAGCATAAACATTGTGCTTGACTTTTTGCCTCTTTTAATACGCTCTTTCTCTCGTTTTGCAAGAATATATGCTACAGGATAGCCAAAGCCCACACAAAACACCGTACTTAAAAGTGCTATATAAAGAGAATAGCCAAATGTACTAAGATACATAGTGTCGCTAAAAAGCTTTGCATAATTTTGGAGCGAAAAGCCTGCCTGGCCGTTTGTTGTAAATACATTTATACTGTAGAGAAATATTATGCCTATAGGCACAAGCACAAAAATGCACATCCATATGAGGTGGGGAAATGACAGAGATTTTTTATACATAAGCCACCTCCGGTTATACAGATTTCTTCATTACATGGATATCAAAAGGCTTTGCAAATATGCTCACCTTGGTGCCGGGCTCAAAAAGAACGGTATCGTGGATAATCCATCTTTTGCCGGTGTCGGTAACTACCGCCATTTCGTAGTGAACACCTTTGAATATGGCACTTTCCACCTCGCCCTGAAGCTCTCCCTTGTCGGGTTCTAGAAGATATATATCCTCGGGGCGTATAACAACATCCACCTTTTCATTTTTGCCAAAGCCCCTGTCTACACACTCAAACTTGACTCCCTCAATCTCCACGAGGCAGTCTTCGAGCATTACAGAATCTATTATGTTACTCTTTCCTATAAAGTCGGCAACATATGCGTTTTTTGGCTCGTTGTATATATCTGTAGGCTTTCCTATCTGCTGTATTGTGCCTTCTCTCATAACGACCACGGTATCGGACATAGTACGTGCCTCCTCCTGGTCGTGAGTTACATATATAAAGGTAATTCCAAGCTCCTTTTGCATATTTTTAAGTTCAAGCTGCATAGACTGACGAAGCTTTAAATCAAGTGCCGCCAAGGGCTCGTCGAGAAGAAGAACAGAAGGCTCATTTACAAGGGCTCTTGCAATAGCAACTCTCTGCTGCTGACCGCCGGAGAGTGCATTGATACTGCGGTTTTCATAACCCTTTAGATTAACAAGTTCAAGCATTTTGGAAACCTTTTTCTTTATTTCGTCCTTGGGAAGCTTTCTAAGCTTTAAACCAAAGGCAACATTGTCTGCGACATTAAGATGCGGAAAAAGTGCGTACTTCTGAAAAACAGTGTTTACAGTCCTCTCATAAGGAGGAACTTTAAGAACGCTCTTGCCCTCAAAGAGAACATCACCGCCATCGGGTGTTTCAAAGCCTGCTATAATTCTAAGTATCGTGGATTTGCCGCAGCCCGAGGGGCCTAAAAGAGTAACAAACTCATTTTTGTCTATGTATAGATTTATGTCCTTTAAAACCTCGACATCGTCGAATGCTTTGCATATATTTTTAAGTTCAATAAGATGCTCCATTTTAAAGCTCCTTTTTACATTTTAAAAGTTTGGCGGAGTGGATACCCAAAGCACACTTGCATTGGTCTTTCCGTTATTTTTGATATAGTGAGTCTGGTTGGCTTTGTAATAAAAGCTCTCCTGCTTTTTTACACGAAACTTCTCTTTTCCTAAGTGAAGCGTAATGCTTCCTGACAGAACAAAACCAAATTCCTCGCCCTCGTGAGGGTCATCAACATAGGATTTTCCGCCGGGAAGAAGTGTAAGGATAATAGGCTCCATATCGTGCTTTTGGGAATTGGGAACTATCCAGTTGACGATATTTCCGTCGTCTTTATTCTCCTTTACAAACACATCGCTTTTGGAAAAAACCACATCTGTGTCTGCCGCATCGTTGAAGAAATCCTTAAGGTCTGTTCCAAGGCACTGAAGAAGGTCTGAAAGCGTGGATATGGACGGTGATGCCAAATCCCTCTCCACTTGAGAAATAAAGCCCTTGGAAAGCTCGCATCTGTCTGCAAGTTCTTCTTGTGTAAGATTGTTTTTAATTCTTAATCTCTTAAGCTTACTGCCGATTTCCATACAGGTCGGACACCGCAAATTAGCGGACACCCGCTGCCTCCTTTCGTGTAACAAAAACACTAATTTTAAATAATAAGTTTAGTAAAATCTTTAGTATTTATTATTAAGTAAAAAGTTTAGTTAAACTAAACTAAAGCAACAAATATTATTATAATATTTATTCACATCTATGTCAATACAAAAGTCGAAATTTGTTTGGGTTTTCTGCGTATTTTTAAGCCCCTGTCAAAAAAAGAAACCGCCTTAAATAAGGCGGTTTAAATTTATTATTACTGCTCAGCGTTTTCCTGTGCTGTCTCATTAAGAGCATCTTTTCTGGAAAGATTGTTTCTGCCCATCTTGTCTATTTCAACAAGCTTTACAAGAATTTCGTCTCCCTCGCTTACTACATCCTCAACCTTGTTTACTCTCTTGTTGTCAAGCTTGGATATGTGAACGAGACCTTCGCGGTTTGGCATGAACTCTACAAAAGCACCAAATTCCATTATTTTGGTAACCTTGCCCATATAAATCTTGCCAACCTCGGGCTCTGCAACTATGCCCTCGATTGTTGCAAGGGCTCTGTTTGCAGCTTCTGTATCCTCGGAAAGAATAAATACGGAGCCGTCATCGTTGATATCAATCTTAACGCCGGTGTCTGCAATTATCTTCTGGATTACCTTACCGCCTGTACCTATAACATCCTTAATCTTTTCTACAGGAACCTTGGTGGTGATAATCTTGGGAGCATACTTGGAAAGCTCGCTTCTTGGAGCATCTATAGCCTTTAACATTACTTCGTCTAAGATATAGTTTCTTGCAACTCTTGTCTTTTCGAATGCTTCCTTTATTATATCGTAGGTAAGACCGTCTACCTTGATGTCCATCTGGATTGCTGTGATACCGTCTTTTGTACCTGCAACCTTAAAGTCCATATCGCCGTAGAAATCCTCTACACCCTGAATATCTACCATTGTCATAAACTCGTCGCCCTTGGTTATAAGACCGCAGGAGATACCTGCAACGGGAGCCTTAATGGGTACGCCAGCATCCATAAGAGCAAGTGTGCTTCCGCATACAGAGCCCTGTGATGTGGAACCGTTTGAAGAAAGGACCTCGGACACAAGTCTTATTGAATAAGGGAATTCCTCTTCGGAGGGAATAACGGGCTTTAATGCTCTTTCTGCAAGTGCACCGTGACCGATTTCTCTTCTTCCGGGTCCTCTGGACGGCTTTGTTTCACCAACAGAGTATGAGGGGAAATTGTAGTGGTGCATATATCTCTTGGATGTTTCTTCGTCTATACCGTCTATTGTCTGAGACTCGCTTACAGCACCGAGTGTAGCAATTGTGAGTACCTGAGTCTGTCCTCTGGAGAAAAGACCTGAACCGTGTGTTCTGGGGAGTATGCCCACACTTGCACTAAGAGGTCTTATTTCGTCAATTCCTCTGCCGTCTACTCTCTTGTGGTCCTCTATGAGCCATTTTCTAACGATTTCCTTCTGGATTTTGTAGAAGATTTCGCCTATTTCGGCATCTCTTCCCTCACCCTCTTCGCCGAGGTGCTCCATAAGTTCATCGGTTAAAACCTTCATTCTTTCGTCACGAATTCTCTTGTCGTCGGTGTCTATAGCCTCGCAAACTTTATCGTAAGAGAAAGCATATACCTTGTCGTAGAGGTCGTGGTCTACTTCGTGTGCAATATAGGGTTCCTTTTTCTTTCCTACTTCTGCAACGATTGTGTCTATAAATTCACATATTTTCTTGATTTCCTGATGTGCATAAACGATGGCATCAAACATTACATCTTCTTTTACCTCGTTTGCACCGGCTTCTATCATAACAACCTTTTCTTTTGTACCTGCAACGGTAACATACATTTCGCTCACTTCACGCTGTGCGAGTGTGGGGTTGATTACAAATTCGCCATCTACAAGACCTACAACAACTGCACCAACGGGGCCTGCAAAAGGCATCTCGGAAATGGAGATTGCAATAGAAGCGCCGTTCATGGCACATACCTCGGGGGAGTTGTCGATATCTACCGACATAACTGTTGTTACAAGACCTACATCATTTCTGTAGTCCTTGGGGAAAAGCGGTCTTATGGGTCTGTCGATAACTCTGGATGTGAGAACTGCCTTTTCGCTGGGTTTTCCCTCTCTCTTTAAAAATCCGCCGGGAATCTTACCTACAGAGTACATCTTCTCCTCGTAGTCAACACTTAAGGGGAAGAAATCGATGCCGTCTCTGGGCTTTGCGGATGCTGTTGCTGTAGCAAGAACTACGGTGTCGCCGTATCTTACCATAGCCGCACCGGATGCAAGCTGCGCTACTTCGCCGATTTCTACGGTAAAGTCTCTGCCCGCAATCTGGGTTGTGAATGTCTTTTTCATAACTGTTCCTCCTTGTTTTTTGACAAGCAGAAAAGCTTCTATCAGCAGTTAAATATATGTTCTTTCTTAAAAAACCACATATTTAACTGCTAATTACCGACAGATTTTCCGCTTGTTTTGTAATAATAAAAATATGCAAAACAGGCAAAGAGGACCAAATCCTCTTTGCCCGAATTTGTAACTACTTTCTGATGTTGAGTCTTGCAATAAGGGAACGATATCTTTCGATATCAATCTTTGCAAGGTAGTTTAAGAGAGCTCTTCTCTTACCAACCATCATAAGAAGACCTCTTCTGGAGTGATGGTCCTTCATATTTGACTTTAAGTGCTCTGTCAAGTGGTTGATGCGGTAAGTAAGAATTGCAACCTGTACTTCGGGAGAACCTGTGTCGCCCTCGTGTGTTGCATACTCACTGATAATTGCCTGCTTTGTTTCCTTTAACATAATTTTTCCTCCTTAAATTACCCCGAAGGGTTTATAATCGCCGCACCACGAAGGAATGGTTGGAGACTCCAAAACCTTAGTGACGGGCTGACAACTATGATATTATAACACAAGATTTTAAACTTGTAAATAGTTTTTTTAATATTTTTATTTCTTCCATGCCTGCGGGGAGAATAGCACAAGCATCGGGAATATCTCGAGTCTGCCTGCAAGCATATCAAATGTTAGAACAATTTTGGAAAAAACGCTGTATGAGGCAAAGTTGCTTGTGGGGCCAACTGCAGAAAGACCGGGACCAATATTATTTATTGTGGCTGCCACTGCTGTAAAGTTGGTGGTAAAATCCATATTATCAACACTTATGGCAAGAAGCGAAAATGCAAATATTGCAAGATAGGATACCATAAACACATTTACTGCTCGCACGGTTTCGTGCTCCACAACTCTGCCATTCATCGTTACCTTGTGGGTGCTCTTGGGGTGTGAGGCAATCTTTATTTCCTTTACTATGCTCTTTAAAAGTATGATAATTCTGGAAACCTTGATACCGCCGCCCGTACTGCCCGCACAGGCACCCACAAACATAAGCACCACAAGTATGGTTTTTGAAAGTTCAGGCCATATGTCATAGTTATATGTGGTAAATCCGGTGGTGGTAATTATTGAGCCAACCTGAAAGGCACTGTGCTTTAAAGCCTCTCCAAAACTATCGAATATACCTATACAATTTACGCTTATTATACCCACTGACACTGCTATGATTCCAAGATATGTCCAGGTTTCCGAAGAACGCAGTGCCGCAGAAAACTTACGCATAATCATAAGGTAGTACACGGAAAAGCTGACAGCGCTTAATATCATAAACACAGTTACCACCATTTGAATATATGACGAATAATCCGCCATAGATGAATTTCGCACACCAAAGCCTCCCGTACCCACAGTACCAAAGGTGGTGCAAAGCGCTTCAAAAAGGCTCATTCCGCCAAAAAGAAGCAAAACTGTTTCTATAACCGTTATACCAAGGTATATAGTATAGAGTATCTTTGCAGTGGTTCTTACCTTGGGCACAAGCTTTCCAACAGAGGGGCCTGTGCTTTCTGCCTTTATAAGATGCATATTGCTTCCGCCCGAAAGAGGCAAAAGAGCAACAAGGAAGACAAGAACTCCCATACCACCTATCCAGTGTGTAAAACTGCGCCAGAAAAGAAGCGACCTTGGAAGTGCCTCAACATCTGTAAGTATGGATGCTCCTGTGGTTGTAAAGCCCGAAGCCGTTTCAAAAATCGCATCTACAAAAGACGGTATATAGCCAGACACAACAAAAGGAATTGCACCAAAAATACTAAGTGCTATCCAGCTTAATGCAACTATTACAAAACCGTCTCTTGAATATAGTTTCTTTTCTTTTGGTTTAACATACGAAAGCGGGATTCCTACAGCAAGGCACAACACTATGGATATTATAAAGTCAATATATTGACCGTCGCCTACAAGAAAAGAACATATAAGGGGCAAAAGCATAAACACACCTTCAAGGCTTATTACTCTGCCCAATGTATGAGCTATCAATTTAAAATTCATATTGTCATCTCCGTTAAGTTTTGGGTGCGCGTTTTTACGCTACTGCATCATTGAAGTACTCGTAAATGCGTTAATCCAAAAACTCTCTTATATCCTTAATGCTGGGTATAGTTGTAACTACAATAACAGAATCGCCGGGGCAAATTTCATCTTTACCACGGGGGATAATGATTTTACCTTTTCTTGTAATGGATGCTATAAGCACATTTTTCCTATGAGGAAGCTCCATAAGTGTTTTGCCCGAGAAGGGACTTCCCTCTTCAACCAAAAACTCGAGTGCCTCCGCCTTGCCGTCAAGAATAAGATGCAGCGTCTGCATATTGCCGTCGAGACTATTTTCCTTAGCACGAACAAAGCGGACAATGTCCTCTGCGGTTATATTACTGGGGTTTATGATTGTGTCAAGCCCCAGACTTCCTATAACATTGTCATAGGCTATTTTATTTATTTTTGTAACCGTTTTTCCTTTTGTCTTTGTTGCGGCATAGAGCGAAAGCATGATATTTTCCTCATCCATATCAGTAAGTGCCACAACAGATTCGTACTGCGAAAGACCTTCTTCATCGAGCAAATCGATGTCTGTACCGTCGCCGTTTATTATGGTTACCTTGGGAAGAAGCTCACAAAGCTCTTCGCATCTTGCGGAGTTTTTCTCTATTATCTTTACCTTTATGCCCGACTGATTAAGAAGCGAGGCAAGGTAATATGCAGTGTCGCTTCCGCCTATTATAAGCGCATCCTTTACGCTGTTTGTCTTGAATCCAATTTTCTTAAAAAAGTCTGTGGCGTTCTTAGGTGTTGCCACAAAGCTCACCAGATCGCCCGTCTGGAGAATAAAATCACCGCCGGGTATGAACACCTCGTCGCCTCTCTCTACACCGCACACAAGTATATCGGAATTGAGCTTTTGCGCTATGTGGCATACCCTTGTGTCGCTTATAGGTGAGTTTGGCTGAATACGAAACTTAAGTATTTCCACTCTTCCCTTCGAGAATGTATCTATCTGTATAGCCGATGGAAAACGCAGAACTCTTGCTATTTCTCTGGCAGCTGCCCTCTGGGTATTAACTATAAGGTTAAGTCCCAAATCCTCTTTAAAAAGATGTATAGACCTTGCATATTCAGACTTTCTCACACGGGCTATTGTGTCACAGTTGCCTGCCTTTTTGGCTATAAGGCAGGTGATGAGGTTGATTTCGTCCGAGCCTGTAACGGCTATAAGAAGATCTGCTTCCTTGACACCTGCTTCTATTAGCACACTCACATCGGAGCCGCTTCCTACCACACCCATTACATCGCATTCGTTTGCAGTGTCCTTGACGTTCTGCGCTCTGTGGTCTACAACGGTCACCTCGTGTCCCTCTTCACTGCTTAAAAGCTGAGTGAGTTTGTATCCTGTTTTTCCTAATCCTACAACTATAATTTTCAATCTAATTCACCTTCTCAATAAATGGTCAATCCAATTATATGCTTTCTTGCCTTCCAAACACTGCTTTTGCTATTTTAACACCATCCATAGCATCGCGGGCGTAATGGTCGGCTCCTATTACACTCGAAAATTCCTCTGTAAGCACCGCACCGCCTACCATAACTTTTGTATCGGGGTGAGTGTTTTTTATAAGCTTTATAGTCTCTTCCATGGCGGGAACTGTGGTAGTCATAAGTGCACTTAGCCCCACAAGCGAAGCCTTTGTTTCTGATACAGCACGGCACACCGCCTCCGGTTCAACATCTTTTCCAAGGTCAATAACATCAAATCCGTAGCTTTCCAAAACCACCTTAACTATATTTTTGCCTATGTCGTGTATATCACCCTTTACGGTGGCGAGGATTACGGTATCTGCACCCTCGGACGACTTTTTGTCTATCTTCTGTTTTACTATGTTAAACGCTGCGGCTGCCGCCTCCGCACTCATAAGAAGCTGGGGAAGATAAACCTTTCCCGCTTCAAAATCTTCACCGATTTCGTTTAGTGCAGGTATAATCATATCATTTATGATTTGCATCGGTGAGAGTCTTTGTATCTCATCTGCGCATACCGATACTGCCGAATCCTTAAGACCTTTTATAATAGCTGCTTTAAGATCAATATCGCACACCTTGGAGTTTGTGACAACCTCCTCCTTGCCGTCAACATAGCTTATGTACTGGGAGCAGTTATCGTCTACACCGCAAAGTACATTATGTGCATAGTATGCGTTCATCATAGAATCGGAAAACGGATTCATAATTGCGCACTTTAAGCCTCTTTGTAGGCTCTGTGTAAAAAACGCAGAATTTATAATCTCTCTTGACGGCAGACCAAAGGAAATATTGGAAACACCAAGACTTGTGTTTATACCCTCTTTTGTAAGAATGTCTATTGTTTCAATAGTCACAGATGCACTCTTAGAGTCAGATGAAATGGTAAGTGCAAGCGGGTCTACCACTATATCCTTAACATCTATTCCGTATTTCTTGGCTTCATCTATCATTTTGTGTGCAATCTTTACTCTGCCTTCTGCTGTGTCTGGAATACCGTCCTCATCTAAAGTAAGTGCAATAAGCACACCGCCGTACTTCTTTACAAGCGGAAAAACCAAGTCCATAGACTCTTTTTTGCCGTTTACGGAATTTACCATAGGCTTTCCGGCATATACCCTCATAGCACTCTCAAGAACCTGCGGATTGGACGAGTCTATCTGCAGGGGCTTGTCTGTTACTGCCTGAAGGCTCTTAACTGTGTTTTTCATAACCTCGGCTTCATCTATGCCCGGAAGACCCACATTCACATCAAGAATGTGCACTCCCTTGTCTGCCTGACGCACACCCTCGGAAAGAATATAATCCATATCGCCTGTTTTTATTGCTTCTTTTAGTTTCTTTTTGCCTGTTGGATTTATCCTTTCACCTATGAGTACGGGCGAAACGCCTATTTCCACCGCATGAGTGTAAGACGAAACTAGTGTATGATTTTTTGATTTTGGAACACTGTAAGGTATATGTTCGGTAGCTTTTTTAAGTTCTTCTATGTGCCCCGGTGTTGTACCGCAGCATCCGCCAAGGATAGTAGCACCACACTTTATAAGATTTGCCATAGAAGATGCAAATTCATTTTCACCGAGAGCAAATACTGTGTTTCCGTCTACCAAAGCGGGAAGACCCGCATTGGGATTTACTATAACGGGGACCGAAGAAAATTCTGCAAATATCTTTACAATATTCTCCATAGTGTCGGGTCCTTGCGAGCAGTTTATGCCAAGAGCATCAACACCCAGTCCCTCAAGCATAGCTATCATAGCCTTAGCATTTGCACCTGTCATAAGCTTGCCTTGTGCGTCGTACACATTGGTTACGAACACAGGAAGAGAGCTGTTTTCTTTGGCAGCAAGTACCGCCGCCTTGGTCTCGAGCGCATCGTTCATAGTCTCTATAAGTATTAGGTCTGCACCCATACCCTCTGCGCATCTTACATTTTTTGCATATAGCTCCACACAATCTTCAAACTCAAGGTCGCCATAAGGCGAGAGCATTCTGCCTGTAGGGCCCATATCAAATGCAACAAATCTGTCCTCTTTGCCATCTTTGGCATTAAGGGCAAGGTTTATTGCGGTTTTTATTATTTCCTCATAATTTTGGAACTTGTCTTTATTTACACCAAAGGTGTTGGTGCACACTATGTTGGCACCTGCCTCATAGTATGCTCTGTGAAGATTTTCTATCACATCGGGCTTTTCCAGACACCAGTTTTCCGGCTTTTCGCCCGGTTTTAATCCCCGCTCCTGAAGGTAAGTGCCTGTACCGCCGTCGAAATATATTCTTTTTTCTTTTAAAAGAGTTAATATGTCCATTTTATCCCCTTACCCCTATAATAGCCGTAACGGATTTTCTGGGTGTCATAATGAATTTTTGGCTTATCTTTATGCCAAGGTGTTTATCTGCCTTTAAGTAATCGAGTATTTTAGTCTGATTGGACAGGACAAAGTCTCCATATCCCACGCTAAAACGCTCATTGGTATTAGAAAAAAGGCCATTAACATAATCCATAGCCGACTCGGCAAGTGCCGATGCCACTGCATCGGTTATAAAAGCCTCTGCCTTGTTTGTAACAGAAAGAGTTGCTATTAGTCTGTCGACCTCTAATCCGAGAGTAACAGCCGTGACATATGCATATTTACAGCCATTGAGTGCTCTTTTAAGGCTTACAGAATCCACTGTCATAAAATCAAGCACACAGCCTTTTTCATTTAGCAAAACCGAGGTTTTTGCATAGCAACACCTCGGTCTTGATGTATTAAGAAGTTTTTCAAGGCATTCATAGATAACTTTGTCTTCCAATGGATTTGGGGTTTTGAGCCTTGCCACAAGCTCTGCCTCATCCAAAACCAAATCCCTTGGATTTATGCCTTCGCAAATTATGTTATTCACTCTTGTCACTCGCCCCTGAAATACGCTCGCAGATGCTCTTTGCTGCAAGCGATATAGCAGATTTTGCAGATTCTGTATCGTCTTCGCTGCCTTCAGCCATAGCTACAAATATAAAGTCACCGTCGGGTGTATTTACAATTGCAGCATCAAACACTTCTTCCACGGTGTCAAAGCCTATATTGGCAATAGACACTCCCTCGGGAAGTAAAGCGGCAATCTTGGTGTCTACAGAGCTTGCACGCATCTTACTATACATATCGCTGTATGGGAAGAAGGTTGTATTATCATACATCTTCTTCATAAGCTTTATTAAATCCTTTGCTGTTGTGTAGCACTCTACACCACTTCCTATTGTTGACTCGAATTTTGTATTGGTGTAGCCCTGCGCCTTAAAATATGCATTGAGCTTATCCACACCAAAATACTCTATAAGAAGATTGGCAGCTTCCACACTACCCTGTGAAAAAGCTCTGTCCATAAGGGCGCTTCCTGTGTGGCCCGACACATTTGTGGTGTAGTCAAATGAGCCCATGTATATTCCGTGGCTCACATATTCTAAAAGGAATGCACCAAGTGCTGCAGAGTTTTCTACCTTTCCGGTGTTACTTATGTATGTATAGCCATCATTTAAGTTGACTATACCAAATGAGTATGTTCCGTAAAAATCGGAAAATGCCTTTTCTGCAGCCTTGGACATAGCTGTCTTTTTGCCCGAGGTTTTGTTTGGAACTTTAGTTTTGGTTTCCTTTTTGGGTTCTTCCTGGGGATCCGGCTCTGCGGGGGGCACATTTTCCACTTTGTTTTCCACTTTCTGTGTTACTTCTGTTGTATTTGGTGTTGAAATCTCCTCGTTGTAGTTTAACCAAACATGAACTATAAGACCCACAAATACACACAGCACAGCTATTATGGCAATACACACTACAAGTGCCACGGTGTTCTTGCTGTTTTTCTTCTTTTTTTGCATAGCGGGCAAAGGTTTGCGCCCGGTATTGACAAACAGTGTACTGCTATCTAGTTTCATATATTTCTTCCTTTCATACTTAGTATGAATTAAACATTTGTTTTTTATTATGAAAGCCAGTTCTTTTCGCTTTCTGCCTTTTTGTTTCTGCCCATAAGAAGCTCCACAGCTTCAGTCGCCTTGATTTCGCCCTTTAGCACCTTGTATATTGCGGTAACTATAGGCATTTCAACATTGTATTTTTTGGAAAGCTCATAGGCACTGTAGCACGCTCTTACGCCCTCAACTGTCATATTGACTTCGTTTTGAGCATCTTCCACACTCATACCCTTTCCTATGAGTATACCTGCCCTGCGGTTTCTGGAATGCATGCTTGTACAGGTAACTATAAGGTCGCCCACACCGGTTAAGCCGGAAAAGGTTTCGCTCTTTGCTCCCATCTTTACGCCTAACCTTGTAATCTCCACAAGACCTCTTGTCATAAGTGCCGCCTTGGTATTGTCGCCAAAGCCGAGACCGTCGCAGATGCCTGCGGCAAGTGCTATTATATTTTTTAGTGAGCCGCCAAGCTCAAGCCCTATTATGTCCTCGGTGGTATACACCCTAAATGTAGGGCACATATATATTTCCTGTATATATTCGGCAAGTTCAATGTCGGCACAAGCCACCACATTGGTGGTCGGCATACCCAGAGCAACCTCTTCGGCGTGCGAGGGACCGCTCATAGAAGCGATTTTTGCACAAGGGATTTCGCCTGATATGACCTCGGAGAGTCTTTTGTGCTCCTTTTCATCAAAGCCTTTTGATATATTTAATATAAGCTGACCGTCTTTAACATAGGGAGAAAGATTTCTGGCGGTAGCTCTCACTGCGTGAGACGGAACTGCCATAACTACAAGGTCTGCTTCTCCGCACTCGGATATATCGGAAGTGAATTTTACATTTTCGGGAATCTTCACACCCGGCAAAAAAGGTTTATTCTCTCTATACAGTGCAAGGTCACTACTCTCTTTTTCCAGATACGACCACAAAAGCACCTCGTGACCGCAATTAGAAAGGAGAATCGCATTGGCTGTACCCCAGCCGCCCGAACCTATTATGTTTATCTTTGCCATAACAAACCTCCATAATATACTATCCTAATTATATTTCATTGTGCAAATAAAGTCAACAATCAAAAACTCACTTACTATTTTAAAATTCTTTGCTTGTATTTTTGGGGATTAATTCCGTATATTTGCACAAGCTTAAGCTTGTCTAAAAGAGCAATATCCTTTGGAATGACAAACGCATCGGCAGAGCTATCAATATCGGCACCTGCCGCCTTATACGCCTGCCACACAATATGAGCACACTGCGAGGACGGATTGTCCTCTCCTGTTTTGTCCTTTTTTATTAAACCTGCAAACACATTGTAGTCTATACCGACAAGATGGCTTTTGGCGTATTGCACAGCCCTCTTTGCTATATCTTCATCGGGGTGTCTCAACACCAAAAAACCGGGGAATTGTTCCCAGCTTTTTATATTTGTGATGCGAGACGGATTTCCTATTGACATATGCTCTAAAAGAAGTCCGTTTTCATCATCTATAACAAGGGCACAATGTCCGTGACGCCAATACAGAGTATGAGTATTAAAGGTAACCAGTATGTCCCCCTTTTTTATGTCTGCAAACGGAACGGCATAACTTGCATTTGTCTCGCTTGCCGTTACGGGAAAGGCAATATATTCCTTTTTTATTTCGGGCTTCTTGAAATACAGCTTATTGATATCCAGAAGTAGTTTTCCATCGCCTTTTTGTATAAGTTCTCTTGCCGCACCGGGCGAGACTCCTGTTTGATTGAATATAAGCATATAATCTTCGTTTGAAAGGCTTTCTTTTTCTAAAATTTGCGTTATATCCTGTCGTGGATATTTTGCCTCATAAAAGCAAAGGCTTGCGCTATGCAAACAGTGTGCAATTATTAAAAGCAAAATAAGTATAAAAGCAGCTGTACGCTTTTTATTTGTAAGTAGCTTGTGTTTCATACAAACACCTCTTTTTGTGCTCGTGTCAAGTTAGGTGAACAGTGAATAATAAGAACCATCACCCAACACGAAATCACAGATTTCTGTTGGGTACCCGAGAACCTTGATACTCGCAAGCTCGTATTAGGACCTACTAACTTTTCCCTATTTTTTTACTGAATTTTCGTTAAACACTTTTCCATAGAACCGCGAGAATACTGGGTTTTCACGCTCCCGATAGTATATGTAAATATTATAAATCGGCAAACTAATGTTTTAAATTTTATTAAACTGTTCAATTTATATTCAACGCTATCTCCTCTGGCAAATATGGAATAATCGCATCAAGCATATCGGAACGTTTTTCTGTTCTTAAATGGCGTATAACAAAGTCGCAATATCCTTTATTATTTATGCCAAAAAAATTACCTGTCGATGTCGATAATGACTTTGCATTGAACACTTCCAACACCTTTTTATACTCTTTTGTCTGTAATGCATTTCTAAACTTTTCTTCGTGTCTATTTTTTATTTCATCATAATTTATAGTTTGCGTTAAATTTTGCAGAGCAAATTTAGATTCTTCTTCACTATTACCAGAAATAGTAGTTGTTGTAAGCAAGTACTTAATTTCCGATACAACCGACTGACATATCTGTCTGTTAATTTGTTTTTCAAATCG
>JAZNFW010000009.1:0-7570 GCA_045576175.1 Clostridia bacterium
TCTTCCTAAGACCGCTTGGCCTCCGACTTACAATATCAACATCGCCCTCTTTTATTCTCTTCCACTGCTCAAAGCGTTGTTTTTGTGTGAGTGACGAATGTATAACGGCAACTCTGTCACCAAAGCGCGCAGTTACCTGAGCTACCATCTGTGGTGTTAGGCTGATTTCGGGAACGAGTAAAATCGACTCTTTGCCCAGAGAAACGGTTTTTTCCATAAGCTCAAGATACACTTCCGTTTTTCCGCTTCCTGTAACTCCATGAAGCAGAAAGCTCTGCTTCTGACCATTCTCTATGCTTTGAAAAACAGTCTTACAAACCTCATCCTGTTCTTTGGTAAGTGTGCGTCTTGTGTATTGTTCTTCGAATCTTAAATTGAGAATGTCCTCTCTCTCGATTGAATCATAAATCGTTACATAGCCTCTCTTTTGAAGCTCGTCCACTGTGTTTTTAGATGTGTGTGCAATTTCCAAAAGTTCGGAAAGAAGCATATCCCTTTGGTCACTAAGAACCTCCAGACACCTTGCCCTAGCCGGAGCTTTTGACACCATAGCATCTATAAGAGATGTAGTTTGCTCATAGTCTGTCTCCAGACAAACTCTCTTTTTGAGAGTGTCTTCCAATCCCTTTTTAGCACATTCCTCAATTGTGATGATGCCCTTCTTTTGCATTGTTCTGAGTATTGAGGAAAGATTGGCTGTTCCTACTAGGTCCGTAAGCTTGTCCATCGTTAGCGAAGATTGACTTAGTAAATTATATATCTCGTATGCCTTCACGGAATGCTCAATATAACTAAGGTTCTCTTTGGATAGCTGCCCTGTTAGTGAAATCTTCTTTTTAAAAACAGTACCAAGTCCCGTTGGAATTACCAGTTTTACCGCAGAAATGTAGGAACAAAAGTATCTGTGTACAATGAATTTTATGAGCTCTACATCGGTATCGGAAAAATAGACATAGTCATCCTCTACAGCGTGTATATCCTTGAGTGTGGGATAATCGGAAGAATCCAGCACGCCTATTACGAAGGCTTCCACTGTTTTGTTGCCTCTTCCAAACGGAACAACTACCCTCATTCCAACTTTTACGCAGTCACTTAAAAATTCAGGAATGGCATAATGGTATACATTGTCCGTAGCTCTTGAAAAGCTATTTATAACAACTTCCGCTACCATACCATCCCTCCTTCAAGATATGCCAAAGCAGTCGGTACAACCGACTGCGATGCTCTTTAAATTAATCTTCCTGTGAAACTTCTTCCTTTTCTGCTTCCTGTTCAAGGATATCATTTAATGCAGAATCATTATTGGCACTAATATCCTTACCGGTCTTAAGAGTTACCTTGTTTTCTGCAATTTCATTTACTGCAATACTTACGGGCTTATTGGATTTACATTCAACAAAAACATTGTCTTTTTTGCTGTAGATTTCTCTTGCTCTTTTTGCAGTAGCGATAACAAGTGTATATTTGCTATCGATTTTCTTGGATTTCATAAGTTCTGATGCAGATGGTTTTAACATTACTTTAACACCTCTTCTATAATATTTTTATTTCTTTCAACTCGTTGTGCCTCACCCAGCATTATGGAGCGGAAGCTTTCTACCGACTCCTCTAAATTGTCATTTATGATTAGATAATCGTAGTTATCAATTTCCTTTACTTCCTTATATGCCCTGGCAATTCTGGTCTTAATTACCTCATCGGATTCAGTATTTCTGGTTTTAAGACGCCTTTTTAACTCGTCAAATGACGGCGGAAGAACAAAAATCCCCACGGCATTATCAAATGCCTTTTTAACCTGCATACCGCCATCAACCTCTATCTCCAGAACCACATTCTTGCCCATAGCAAGCATATCATTTACAGGCTTTTTGGGTGTGCCGTAGTAGTTTCCGCAAAATTCGGTCCACTCCGCAAGACCGTCGTGCTCTATGAGATACTCGAATTCCTCTCTGGTCTTGAAATAATAATTCACGCCTTCTTTGTCTGTAGGACGCGGTGGTCTGCTTGTCATTGATATGGAAAGAAATGTGTTGTCATCCGGATACTTTTTGAAGTATTCATCCATAATTGTACCCTTGCCGGTTCCGGAAGGACCGGAAAGCACAAATAAAATGCCTTTTCGATTATTCAATTTCTTCTTCCTCCGTGAGTAATTCGCTTTCCTTGGCTCCAAGTCTTCCTGCAACGGTTTCTGTCTGAATGGCAGAAAGAATTATGTGGCCGCTATCTGTAATAATAACGCTTCTTGTCCTTCTTCCGTATGTAGCGTCTATAAGATTTCCGTTTTCTCTCGCTTCCTGAACCATTCTCTTAATCGGTGCTGATTCAGGACTTACGATTGCGATTATTCTATCGGAAGAAACTATGTTTCCAAATCCAACATTTATAAGCTTCATAATTTGTCCTTTCAAAAGAGAGAATTATTCGATATTCTGTACTTGCTCCCTCATTTTTTCAATCTCGGATTTCAAATCCACCACAGCCTTGCTGATTTCAAAATCGTTGCACTTACTTCCCATGGTGTTTGCCTCACGGTTTAGCTCCTGTATGATGAAATCAAGCTTTCTGCCTACGGGGACATTACTGTTTAAAAGTGAAGTGAATTCCTTTAAATGACTGCGGAATCTTACAATTTCCTCTGTAATATTAACCTTATCGGAGAATATTGCAACTTCTGTGAGAAGTCGGGATTCATCATACTCAACGCCGTTTAAAGCTTCTTCTATTCTTTCTCTTAGCTTTTTGGAATGTTCCTCAACAGTGTAAGGAGAACGCTCTGCTATAACATCGACAATTTTGCCTACAGTGTCTATCGTTTCGGTAAAGAAGCCATATAGTCTGGCACCCTCTCTTTCACGATTTGCAACTATATCATCTATGGCACTGGTAAGAACCTCGAGAGTGTCTGCAATAATGCGATCCTTGTCCTCTTCGGGCTTTTCTACCGCAAATATGTCTCCAAAGCCGGCAAAGGTAGATGCAGTTACATCATTTTCAATGCCAAACTTTTCTGACAAGGTTTTAAGAGCATTACAATAACCCTGTGCAACAGATTCATTTAAGGTGACTATTTTGTCGTCCTTTTCGATTAAATCATACTGAACGAAAACATCCACCTTACCTCTGTTTATCTTTGTACTTAGACATTCCCTCACGGAATCCTCCACAAAAGAATAGTGCTTGTACAAACGAATGTTGTAATCTGCAAATCTGTTATTTACGCTCTTGATTTCGATTGTAATTTTGTAATTTTCAAATGTTTTGTCACTTCTGCCGTAGCCGGTCATGCTTTTAATCATATGTAGTTACCTCACTTAGAGATTTTTTACAGTTTATTATATCAAATTTCGCCCGAAATTACAATAGATTTTATGAAATTTATTCTATGTTTTTAGGCAAATCGTCTGCTTGGTCAAACTTTTTAAGACAGCTTCCGTTAAGATAGGTGCAAAGCCTGCCCTGGAAGGTTTGCCTTTTTTCCATTTGCTCGTCAATTGTGTCTTTAATTTTCCACCAGCTTGCACCATAATTTGCAAAAATTGTACTCTCTTCTCTCGCCCTTCCTATAAGCCTTTGAATAGCAATTTCAGGTGACAGATGCTCCAAAAAACAAATGACTCTTTCAACATAGTCCATATATGTTCCCATATCAAATTCACCACTAAGATACATCTTTGCCATGGGCGTATTTTTTACAATATACAGACTGTGAAGCTTAACCTGGTTTATCTTGAGAGCAGAGAGAATTTTAGCACACTCTTTAACATCACTCATGTCATCCCACGGCAGATTGAGTATGAGATGTGCACACACATCAAAGCCATATTTTTTGATTGTCATAACCGCATCTATAAACTCGGCAAGTGTGTGCCCCCTGTTTATTTTTTCGAGTGTTTTGTGATTGATACTCTGTAGCCCAAGCTCTATGGAAATATTGATGTTGTGCTTTTTTGAAAGCTCATACAAAAAAGCCATATAGTCATCTCTTACGCAATCCGGACGGGTGGAAATTGCAATTTCTACAATATCCGGCATAACCGCTTGAGCAATAAGTGTTTTAAAGTCCTCGAGCGGCATATATGTATTTGTGAAATTTTGAAAATACGCAATAAACTTTTTTGCCTTGTACTTTTTGCCTATATAACGCATATTTTCGGATATTTGCTCAGTAACGCTATAGTGAGTGGGAAGATTTTCAAACGCTGCCCCCTCATCGCCGCAGAATATGCATCCGCCGTATGAGCAGGTACCGTCGCGGTTTGGACAACTTATAGGCAGGTTTACAGGCAGTTTGTAAACCCTCTCACCGTATCTGTCTTTTAAATATTGAGAGTATGTATTATATAGCATCTTATCACCTGTCAAACAATTTCGCTTTTAAAATCATTATACTCCTTTTCGGTTGTATAATACAAAAATTCATAGTCTCTAGAGAGTCTTTGGCATATTTCCCTCGTTCTGTCCTGTGAACCTTTATCCACCACTATGATATAGGGTATCGTTCTTCCACCGTGGTTTAAAAGATAATCAAAAACTGTGGTTCTTATTATGTATTCCAAAGATTCCTCTAGGTTTTTTGCGTGGATGAATATGAAAATTTCTTTCTTTTCGGTATTTGGTCTTATAAGTGCCTTTACACATTTTGAGAACATTTCTATAATGCCAAAAATTACAAAAAAAGTTACAAGACTTTTAAAGACTATATCCCACATATAAACACACCTCTTTGCATCATAATATGCAAAGAGGTGGCCAATTGGTGAATTACAAGAGAGCCTTTTCCTTAAGGAGCTGTGCACGGTCGCACTTCTCCCAGGGAAGCTCAACATCAGTACGGCCAAAATGTCCGTACGCTGCTGTCTTTTTGTATATAGGTTTTCTTAAATCCAAATCTCTTATGATAGAAGCCGGACGCAAATCGAAAACTTCGTTTATAGCACTTGTTATAGCCTCTTCGGAAACCTTGGCTGTGCCAAAGGTATCCACAAGAATAGACACTGGCTTTGCCACTCCTATTGCATATGCAAGCTGAACCTCACACTTATCTGCAAGACCTGCTGCAACAACATTTTTGGCTACATATCTTGCCGCATAGCAAGCACTTCTGTCCACTTTTGTTGGGTCCTTACCGGAAAAAGCACCGCCACCGTGACGGGCATAACCGCCATATGTGTCTACAATAATCTTTCTTCCTGTAAGACCGCTGTCTCCCTGAGGACCGCCGATTACGAAACGGCCGGTAGGATTGATGTAGAACTTGGTGTCGTTATCTATAAGGTCAGCACTTATTGTTGGCCTTATAACATACTCGAGCATATCGCTGTGGATTTTATCAAGTGAAACATCTTCACTGTGCTGAGTGGAAATTACAACAGTATCAACTCTTACGGGCTTACCATCTATATATTCTACAGTTACCTGTGTTTTTCCGTCAGGTCTTAAATAGCTGAGCGTGCCGTCTTTTCGCACATCTGTGAGCCTTTTAGCAAGCTTATGTGCCAAGGAAATAGGCATAGGCATAAGTTCCTCTGTCTCTGTGCAAGCAAAACCAAACATCATCCCCTGGTCTCCTGCGCCGTTATCAAGTTCATCGCTATTTGTCTTTTTTGCTTCCATAGACTTATCTACGCCAAGAGCAATATCGGCAGACTGCTCGTCTATGCTTGTCATAACCGCACAGGTCTGACCATCAAAGCCAAACTTTGCTCTGTCGTATCCAATTTCCAAAACGGTATCTCTTGCTACCTTGGGGATATCTACATAGCAGTTTGTGGTTATCTCTCCCATTATCATTACAAGACCTGTAGTTACTACAGTTTCACATGCTACTCGGGCACCAGGGTCCTTTTCCAAAATAGCATCAAGAACAGCATCGGAAATCTGGTCGCAGATTTTGTCGGGATGGCCTTCTGTAACCGATTCGGATGTAAAAAACTTTCTTTCCATATATTAACATTCCCTTCGTTTTATTTAAAAAAGAAATTTTATGCCGCAAGATAAAAGTAGCATAGCAACTCCTGCGGTAAGAACTCCCAGTAAAATCATAGGTACTGCGTCTTTTAAACGCATATTGAGTATTCCCGCCACCATAGCGCCGGTGTATGCACCGGTTCCGGGAAGCGGAATGGCAACAAACAAGAACAAGCCCAGCTTTTTATACTTTGTGAGAGTTTCAGCCTTCTTTTGCGAGCGTTCATCCAGCCATTTTCCGAGCTTATAAAACATTTTGGAATGAACGAGCCAATCTATAAGAGGTCTTATAAGCAATATAACAAACGGCACTGGTATCATATTGCCAATAACGCTTATGATGTATACCCACAGCCAATGAAGATTTAAGCCAATTCCTAATGGAATAGCTCCTCTAAGCTCAATCACCGGAACCATAGAGACTGCAAAAACACCAAAACTAGGATTTATACTTACAAGAAAATTCTCAATAGCTTCTATCATTTTTTATCACCAAATTTATTTTTCTAAAGACATCATCTTATTTACACGGGCCTCGTGGCGTCCGCCCTCGAACTCATTTGTAAGAAATTCATTTACAATTTCTTTGGCAAGCTCTGAGCCAACCACTCTGCCTCCAAGAGTTAGCACATTGGCATTGTTGTGCATTCTTGTCATCTTGGCACTGAAGGTGTCGTGGCACTGAGCGGCTCTTATGCCCTTATGCTTATTTGCACACATATTCATACCAATACCCGTGCCGCACACAAGTATGCCCTTGTCACAGCTGCCGTCTGTTATTTTAGCGCAAAGCGCATCTGCAATATCGGGATAATCTACACTTTCTTCACTGTATGTACCAACATCAAGCACATCGTAGCCCTTTTCCTTTAGATAATTAAACAATATGTTTTTAAGTTCAAAACCGCCGTGATCCGAGCCAATAACCAACATCATATGTTTCCTCCGTTCATTTTTTCCTCAAGTTCCCTCTCTGCCTGCGGCTTGCGAAGATATGCAGGCTTTAAGGTATCGTAGCTATCGAATTTGCCCTCATTAGCCTTATTAAGAGCCGCATACGCAGCAGAAGACGCCTTGGGCAGCATCATATTAGGCGGGGCGATTTTCCATTTTTCGCTTGCATATCGGGATATTCTTTCTTGGTGCAAAGTCACTGCATCTCCGCAAAAAATAACCTTTTTATTTTTAAGTTCCTCCAAGAGAGCATCAATATGAAGTGCTCTGTCGTCGGAAATTTTAGAGTTATTCTGATAAAGTGCATTATATACTTCATCTCTTCGTGCATCCACAATTGGACATACTATGTAATCTTCTAAGGCACAAAAGCTATAACCAAGTGCATCCAGAGAAGATACACCAATAATCGGTTTTCCAACCACCTGCGAAAAAGTCTTTACAGTAGCCATACCTATTCTTAATCCAGTAAAAGAGCCGGGGCCAATACATACTGAAAAAATGTCTATATCCTCAAGTGAGAGTTTCAGGTTATTAAGAAGCTCCTCAGCCATAGGCAATACCGTGGTAGAGTGTGTAAGCTTGTTTGAAACCGAGTATTCGCCCAAAAGCTTTTCTTCTGTTAAAACGGCAACGCTGGCAGTCA
>JAZNFW010000010.1:0-8357 GCA_045576175.1 Clostridia bacterium
ATCAATACCGCAGACGCAATATCTGTTATATTCGATTTGGTAAAGATTATAAATGTGTTTGTAGATGAAAATACAAATTCTGCCGACCTTGATGCAGCTAAAGCACTCGTTATTGAGCTTACAGGAGTTCTTGGCATAGAAACAGGCAAAAAGGAAGAACTTCTCGATAGCGATATAGAAGCGCTCATAAACGAGCGTACAGAGGCTAAAAAGGCAAAGAATTTTGCCCGTGCAGACGAAATAAGAGATACCCTGAAGGATATGGGCATTATTCTTGAAGACACCAGACAGGGCGTAAAATGGAAGAGGGCATAAGATGAATTTTCCTTATTTAAGAGGACAGGACGCAAAGCTGTTTTCGCCTCTGGCACTTGCATATGTGGGTGACGCGGTGTATGAACTCTATGTGCGCTCTCATGTGCTTGAGGGAGGAAATACTCAAGTAAATAAGCTTCACAGAATTTCAACGGGCTATGTTAAGGCTTCAGCTCAGAGCAAAATTATCCATGAGCTTGAGCCAATGCTCACCGAGGAAGAATTGGCAGTGTACAAGAGGGGCAGAAATGCTCATTCAAACACATCTGCCAAAAATGCCGATATAGTTGATTACAGACACGCTACCGGTTTTGAAGCACTTATAGGATATCTATTTATATCTCAAAGGTACGAAAGACTAAATGAGATAATAGAAATATCCTTTTCAATAGCAAACAACAAAAAGGACACGGAGGACAAGGGTAATGAATAACACACAGTTGGAGCTCATCTCCTACAAAATCAGAAGGCATGCACTCGATGGTGTTTACGCTGCAAAATCCGGACATCCGGGTGGCTCACTGTCTATTGCAGATATTCTTTCTGTACTTTATTTCGATGAAATGACAGTTTATCCAAATGACAGCAAAAATCCGGACAGAGACAGATTTGTGCTTTCCAAAGGCCATTGTGCACCTGCGCTTTATGGTGCTCTTGCTATTAAGGGCTTTATACCAGAGGCGGATATTGTTACATTAAGAAAGCCGGATAGCTATCTTCAGGGTCATCCTGATATGAAGCATACCCCCGGTGTAGATATGTCCACAGGTTCTCTTGGTCAGGGCATATGTGCCGCAAATGGAATGGCACTTGCCGCAAAGTTGGATAAGAAGGATTACAGAGTATATACCATCCTTGGCGATGGTGAATGTGAAGAAGGTCAGGTGTGGGAGGCAGCTATGTTTGCGTCTCACTACAAGCTGGACAACCTTGTTGCATTTGTGGATTTCAACGGTCTCCAGATAGACGGAGATGTAAAAGAGGTTATGAACCCGACTCCGCTTGATGAAAAGTTCCTTGCTTTTGGCTGGAATGTAATAGTAATAGACGGTCATAATTTCGACGATATCAAAAATGCTCTCAAAGCAGCAAAAGAGTGCAAGGGCAGACCTACTGCTATTATTGCAAAGACTGCAAAGGGTAAGGGTGTTTCCTTTATGGAAAACCAGGCTTCCTGGCACGGATCAGCTCCAAATGATGAGCAGTATGATGTGGCAATAAAAGAAATAGATGCAAAAATAAAAGAATTGGAGGAAAGAGCATAATGAAAATAGCTACAAGAGAATCCTACGGCAACGCACTTGCGGAGCTTGGAAAAGAATATGATATAGTTGTTTTGGATGCCGATCTCTCCAAGTCCACCAAGACAGACACCTTTAAAAAGGCATTTCCCGAAAGATTTATAAATATGGGTATAGCAGAGCAGAATATGATGAGCACAGCTGCAGGACTTGCAAGCTGCGGCAAGGTTGTATTTGCAAGCTCGTTTGCTATGTTTGCGGCAGGAAGAGCTTTTGAACAGATAAGAAATTCCATATGCTATCCAAACCTCAATGTAAAGATTGGTGCAACTCACGCCGGTATATCCGTAGGTGAGGATGGAGCTACACATCAGTGTATCGAGGATATTGCCATTATGCGTGCAATTCCCAATATGGTAATAATAAATCCTGCAGACGATGTTGAGGCAAGAGCTGCAGTTAAGGCAGCAGTTCTTCACGATGGACCTGTTTACCTTCGCTTTGGAAGACTTGCAGTTCCCGTAATCTATGACGAAGCTGAGTATAAGTTCGAGCTTGGCAAGGGAGTTCTATTAAAGGACGGAACAGATGTTACCATAGTTGCTACAGGTCTTATGGTCGAAGCTGCATTAAATGCGTGCGAGACTCTTAAAGAAGAGGGTATAAGCGCAAGAGTTATAAATATACATACAATAAAGCCCATAGATAGAGATATTATTGTAAAGGCAGCAAAAGAGACAGGGGCCATTGTAACATGTGAAGAACACAATATTATAGGCGGTCTTGGAAGTGCGGTAGCAGAGGTTCTTTGCGAGGAAGCACCTATTCCTATGGAAAGAGTAGGAGTTAAAGACGTGTTCGGAAAATCCGGTACTCCCGCAGAGCTTTTCAAGGATTACGGCTTAACAAGCGAAGATATCGTAAAAGCAGTTAAAAAGGTAATTGCAAAAAAAGTAAATATATAAACGAAAGGTCGATGAATTTCATCGACCTTTTTTGGTGGAGTTAAAAAGGCGGATGTATTTATCCGCCCTTAATTTTTATTAACCTTTGTATTCATAAAAAGCCTTGTATGCCTTGTATGCACTGTATATATCTGCCTTGCTTGCAATTTCAAACGGTGAGTGCATAGACAGAAGTCCCACGCCGACATCTATTGTGTCTACATTTAAGTTTGCTATAAACTGTGCCACGGTTCCGCCACCGCCAAGGTCCACTCTGCCAAGCTCACACATCTGCCAGTCAATGCCGCTTTCGTCAAAAATTTTGCGTACCAGAGCCACGAATTCTGCATTTGCATCGGATGTGCTGGATTTACCTCTTGCACCCGTATATTTGCAAATTGATATGCCTGCACCAAGGTGAGCACTGTTGAGTTCTTCATTTACGCTCTTGTAGTTGGCGTCAACTGCTGCCGCCACATCGGAAGAGAGGCACATAGACTCTGAAAGGCACTTTCTTAAATAAAGGTCATTGTAATCACCCTTTAATGCACAGATTATCTCAGCAAGGGAGTTCTCGAAAAATCTCGATTGCATGCCTGTGTTACCCATGCTTCCTATTTCCTCTTTGTCGGCAAGGAAGCATATGGATGTCTTCTTTGGCGATTTTGTTTCCAGAACGGCTCGAAGAGCAGTGTAGGCACACACTCTGTCGTCCTGACCGTATGAGCCTACCAAAGAGGAGTCAAATCCCACGCTCTGTGCCTTGAACTGAGGCACAATCTCAAGCTCTGCACTTGCAAAATCCTTTTCCTCTATGTTGTATTTCTGTTTTAATATATCTATGATAGTAGTTTTGTATTTCTCTTTTTCGCTGTCGGATGGAATAGAGCCTACAAGAAGATTGAGGTCCTCGCCCGTAAATGCCTCGGAGAGCTTCTTTGCCATCTGTTCCTGCGCAAGATGGGGCAGAAGGTCGGTAACTGTAAACACGGGGTCTCCCTCGTTTTCTCCTATGGAAACGTCAATAACTGTACCATCAGCTTTTACCACCACGCCTATTATAGAAAGAGGAATGGCTGTCCACTGGTATTTTTTAATTCCGCCGTAGTAGTGTGTCTTAAAAAGAACGCTGTTGGAATCCTCGTACAGAGGAGACGGCTTAAGGTCCAGACGCGGACTGTCTATGTGTGCCGCTACAATGCGTGTACCCGAAAGGATATCATCATCGCCTATTACTGCAAGAATTATATTTTTTTCGCGGTTTTTGATGTAAACCTTGTCTCCCGGCTTTAATGCTTTTGTACCGGTAAATGGCTCAAAACCTGCCTTTTCTGCCATAATGCAGGCGTTTTTAACACAAAGGCGTTCTGTCTTGGAGCTGTTTAAATAGTCAATATATTCTCTGCAAAAGTCCATCACATCATTGTGATTTAATTTTGTCCATGAGCTTGATTTTTCCATAAATTATACCTCCAAAAACTATTTACATATATTGTAATACAAAAGTCAAAAAAATACAAGTCGATAATGATATACTTTGTGTTGATTTTGTCGAAAAAGAGATGTATAATAAATATATAGTTTATTTTCGGAGGTAATTATGGCTGCGAATAATACACAAAACAATTCTTCTGCCGGAGGCGTTCGTCTTGGCAGTGTAATGGATACATACTCCACACGGACACATGTGGTTAAGCTTGGAATACAAATTCTTGAACAGCTAATAGAACTAAGAAATTCAGGTGTAAAATGTGCAGTTTTTACCCCGTCGGACATAACCGTAACTCCATCGGGCGCATTCAATTTAAGCGGTGTATCTCAGAGGGCACCCGAAAAGAGCGATAGACTCAACCATTTTATTCAGCTCTATACAGCGCCGGAGGCATATGACAGGGTTGAGGGGGACGGTCCGTCGCTGTTTTCTCTTGGCACTATTATGTACAAGATGTTAAATGGGGGGCTTGAACCTTTTAGAAATGACCCCGGCAGCGAATCGGCAGAGGGTGCATACAAACTCAGGATGAGCGGTATCAGAATTTCTGCACCTGCAAACGCAGATGCTCTCTTGTCCGCCATTATACTTAAGGCTTGCGAGTACGATGCCAACAAAAGATATCAGTATGCCGAGGATATGCTTGAGGAGCTTATGCTTCTTGCAGACGGCAACTATCAGCGAAAAGCCCGTGTGCAACCTGTAACCGAGGCAAAGGAAGAGGAAAAAGAGGTTAGGAAAACGCCTAGTATAGTAATAGGCGTTGGAGCAGCTGCCTTGGTAGTGGTAATTGCTATTTTGATATTTAATTTTCGTTGCAACGATATCTATATAAGTGCAAATCGTTATATGCGTGACGGCAAGCTTGTCAGGGCAGAGGAGATGTTCGAAAGCATTTCGTGGTATAAGGACACTGCCCTGATGCTTCAGAAATGTGATTTCTACAGAGCCGATATACTTCTTGAAGAAGGAAAAACGGACGAGGCAATTGAGATATACGAAGAACTACTAAAGACAAATTATCCCGATGCACAGACTGCATTAAATGAGGCACTTATTGTTAAGGCAAAGGAACTTACAGATATGGGCAAGTCTGAAGAGGCCATGAAGATACTAAGTTCTGTAGCCGAAACTGACGGTGGCGAAGCAAACGAAATCATAGATAAGAACAAGCGGGAAATGGCCATGAGCCTGTACATCGACGAAAGCTACAAGGAGGCTATACAGATATTCACCTCACTTGGCGACGAGGAAATGGTAAAAGAGTGTGAATACTGCATAGCTTTGGATTACAAAAAGAATGGCGACTATGCCATGGCTATGGCGGCATTTAATGCTCTCGATGATTATAATGACAGCAAGAAGCAGTTCAATACTTGCGAAGAGTGGCTCATAAGCGAAAATAAGGAGCAAAAAATCTTCAAAAGCTTTAAAAATATAGAGGGCAGGTTTGAAGATGAAGATGGGCATTATGTAGAGTACAGCGCAAAAGGCGATAAGATACATAGTAAATACACCCTTACTTTTGAAGAAGGAGAATACTTTAGACTTAAGGACGGAATTCACTATAACAGTGCTGATTCGAATTCGTGGGAAAAGCAGTGGATATTCCAGAGGGTTTCGGATGATGAGCTTCTTGTGTACGACTACATCGACGCAAAGGTATATACACTAAAAAAGAAATAAAGACAAAGCGGATGCACTTTCAAATGAGAAACGCATCCGCTATTTTTATAATCATATTAAGTAATAATACATCTCAAAATCCATATACATATATTATCAGAAAAACGGTCGTTTTTTGAGGATATATAAACTAATATGAGGTGGATTTTGAAATATTTTTTTGTCTGGCTTGCATTTTTTGCTTTTGTCATCATATTGTTGCCCTTGTGCATAAGCGTAAAATTCAAGGATACACGCCGCGAGGATTATCAGCTTGGCGGTAGTGAAATAGAAGTATATTTTCCTATAGAGGACAAGGTGATTTCTATGGGAACGGAGGAATATATAAAAGGTGTTCTCATGGCGGAAATGCCGGCGGAATTTGAGCTTGAGGCGCTAAAGGCACAGGCAGTGGCTGCCAGAACTTATATGATGGAAAAGGCT
This sequence comes from Clostridia bacterium, assembly GCA_045576175.1. Classification (GTDB taxonomy): domain Bacteria; phylum Bacillota; class Clostridia; order UMGS1810; family UMGS1810; genus RGIG8748. Next base: position 6,102 of record JAZNFW010000010.1, read on the forward strand.
CTTAACGCAGGTGGTGCCGATGAGCACAAGGGGGCATATGTGTGTACGGATAGCTCACATTGTCAGGCATATATTACCGACGAGGACGCCTCAAGACGTTGGAACAAAAATGCAAGTTTGTATCTTGAAAAATGCAAAACTGCAGTCGAGGACACCAGGGGGGTAATAGCTGTGTATAACAACGAGCCTATTAAAGCAGTGTTTCATTCAGTGTCGGCAGAAAAAACCGAAGACGCCGCAGATGTGTGGGGCTCTCCGGTAGACTACCTCAAAAGTGTGTCAAGCCCCGGCGGAGAGACCGCACCAAAGTACAAGACGCAAGCCGAGTTTACAGTGGACGAATTTAAAACAATGCTATTAAAGGAATACGACATAGAATTTTTAGGAGAACTTATAGGAGGGGTGACTCGAAGCGAGGGTGGTTCGGTAAAAAGCGTAAAGGTCGGAAACAAAACCATAAAAGGCACAGATATCCGAAGGATTTTCTCTCTTAGCTCTGCAAAGTTTGACATATTACACGAGAATGATAAAATAAAATTTGCAGTTAGCGGTTACGGCCACGGAGTGGGTATGAGCCAGTACGGAGCAAACCACTATGCCAAGGAGGGACTTGGCTACAAAGAAATTCTCAAAAAGTATTATACAGGCATAGATTTTGCACGCATTGATGAATAAATATCACAAACAATGGAAAAAATGAGTCCGAAAGGGCTGATAGGATGAAAAAACAATATGTAAAAGGCTACGGAAAGGAAAATCCGGCAAAAGAAAGGCTTGTGACCTTTGCTCTTGTGGGAGTGTGTGTTGTCACACTTATCATAACCGTCACTCTGGCGGGGATATTGTCGTCGCCCGATGATGCAAAAAACACCCCGGCGGTTTCAACAAACGAGGAGAATATAGAGGTTGTGGAAATCACAGAGGAAGAGCAAACTGCAACCGAGCCGCCTCCGGAAGAAAAAGAGGCTGTTAGCTTCGCAGCACCCTGCAAGGGAGATGTGATTTTAGAGTTTTCGCCGGATGTACCCTTGTATTGCCAGACGCTTGATGATTGGCGTTCTCACAACGGCTTGGATATCGCCTCGCCCCTTGGTGCCGATGTAAGAAGTGTGGCAGATGGCATAGTGAGTGATAAATACGAGGATTTTCGCTACGGCTACACAGTAGTAATAGACCACGAGGGAGGACTTAGGAGTATATATTCCAATCTTGCTGAGCTTGACACTGCGGTTATCGGCAAACATGTTAAGTGCGGAGATGTCATATCCTCTGTAGGCGACACAACGCTTTTTGAAACCGTGGCAGATACGCATCTTCACATCGAGATGCTATTGGATGAGGTGTATGTAAACCCGCTTGACTACTTTGAACTTTCAAAATGAACTGAAAATACATTATAAGGCACGGATTTTGTCGGTTTGTCGGCAAACTTCCGTGCCTTTTTTGACGACAAAGGGCGAAATATGGGCTTTTGCGTAACAAAAAAGAAAATTTTACATATTATTAGTAGAAAAAATATAACAATTACATCTTTGGCATTGACAAGCATATGCAAAAGTCATATAATAGTAATATATAAGTATGCACTTTTAGTGCAAAAAGACAATAGAAGGTGTTAGATTTGGAACTTAGAAACATCCCTTTTTCACCGCCGGATATTACCGACGAAGAGATTGCAAGCGTTGTTGAAGTGTTAAAGAGCGGTTGGATTACCACCGGACCAAAAACCAAGCTTTTTGAACAGAAGATTGCAAATTATTGCGGCACATCCAAAGCTGTGTGCCTTAATTCAGCAACTGCGTGTATGGAGCTTATACTAAGGCTCTTTGGCATTGGCGAGGGCGACGAAGTAATTACCAGTGCATATACATATACTGCAAGTGCAAGTGTTATTTGTCATACAGGCGCAAAGGTTGTTCTTGCAGATACAGCTCCCGGAAGTTTCGAGATGGATTATGATAAGCTTTCCAGCCTTATTACAGATAGGACAAAAGCCATAATCCCTGTTGATATTGCGGGAGTTATGTGCGATTATGATAAAATTTTTGAGGTTGTAAACTCCAAAAAATCTGTTTTCAAGGCAAAGGGTAAGTATCAGGAAGCACTTGGTAGAATTCTTGTTCTCGCTGACTGTGCTCACGGCTTTGGCGCTGTGAGAGACGGTAAGATGGCAGGCTCTGTTGCCGACTTTACAAGCTTCTCTTTTCATGCGGTAAAGAACCTCACCACCGCAGAGGGCGGTGCTCTTACATGGCG
>JAZNFW010000011.1:0-13235 GCA_045576175.1 Clostridia bacterium
ATGAACAAAATACGCGTTGGTATCATCGGTATGGGTTACATTGGTGAAAGCCATATCGAAGCTATAAGACGCATAGGTTTGTGCGAGCTTTACGCAATTGCAGATACAAATGCAGAACTTGCACAGAAGAAAGCCGACTACTATGGTATCGAAAAGTGCTACAGTACTGTAGACGAACTTTTGAACGATCCTGACATCGATGCAGTTCACAACTGTACACCCAACTTTCTTCACCTTGAAATCAACAAAAAGATTATAAAGTCCGGCAAGCATCTTTTCAGCGAAAAGCCCCTTTGCACCACTTATGCAGAGGCAAGCGAGCTTGTTGAACTTAAAAAGCAGTATCCCGATACTGTTGCAGCGGTTAACTTTAACTACCGCCTTAACCCCATGGTTCAGGAGGCAAGATTAAAGATAGAAAGCGGAGAAATAGGCACTGTTAACATTGCTACAGGTTCCTATCAGCAGGATTGGCTCTTGTACGACACAGACTACTCCTGGAGACTTGAACCCGAAGTATCCGGTAATTCCTGTGCTATTGCAGACATCGGTTCTCACTGGATGGACGCAGTTCAGCATGTAACAGGACACAAAATTGTAGAAGTTATGGCAGACCTTCGCACAGTTATTCCCGTGCGTAAAAAGCCCAAGCAGCAGACAGAAACATTTACAAGTAATGTTCCCACTGAATTTGACGAAGTGGAAGTAAAGAACGAAGATTACGGTGCTGTAATGTTCAGAACCGACAAGGGTGCAAGCGGTGTTTACCATGTGTCCGAAATGGCTGCAGGTCACGGTTGCTTCTTTAACTTTGAAATAAATGGTTCCAAAGCTTCTATTAAATGGAACCAGGAAGAAAACGACAGAATGTGGATGGGTTATCGCGGTGGCGAAAACAAGCTCATTATAAGAGACCCCAACACAATTTCCGCAGGCGCACGCCCCTACACAGCTCTTGCTATGGGTCATCCCGAAGGCTGGAACGATGCTTTTAAAGGCAACTTCTTTGCTTTCTACAACCACATTGCACAGGGTGGCAAGGGCAAGGCTCCTTGTGCTACCTTGGAAGAGGCAGCATACATTGTAAAACTCACAGAAGCTATTGTAGAAAGTAGCCGTGAGAGAAAATGGGTTACTGTAGAGTAAAATCTATTTGTACATAAAAAAACAAATATATATTTTAAGGAGGAATTTTTCAATGTTCAGAATGGGCAAAGAAGAAGCTGAAGCAGTTGCACGCGTAATAGACACCAAAGAGCTTTTCCGTGTTAACAACGCTTTAAAAGAAGCAGAAAAATTTGAAGAGGCATGGGCTAAGACAATCGGCACAGATTATGCTATCCTCTTATCTTCAGGTACAGGTGCTCTCATATCCGCACTCGTTGGTATGGGCGTTGGACCCGGAGATGAAGTTATCGTTCCCGGTTACACATTTATGGCAAGTGCCAGCGCAGTATTAGCTGTTGGTGCTATTCCTGTTTTGGCAGAAATTGACGAAACAATGACAATCGATGTGGAAGACATCAAGAAGAAGATATCTAAGTACACAAAGGCTATAATCCCCGTACATATCTGCGGTTATCCCTGTAATATGGATGCTATCGTTGAGATTGCAAAAGAACACAACCTCTACATCATTGAGGATGCTTGTCAGGCAGACGGCGGTAAGTACAAGGGCAAGAGACTCGGAAGCATTGGTGATGTTGGTGCATTCAGCTTCAACTACTACAAGCTTATATCTGCCGGCGAAGGCGGTGCTCTTGTTACAAACAACAAGCTCGCTTATGACCGTGCTATGATTTACCACGATGGTGGTGCAGCGTTCAGACCTTATGCAAGTGACTTTGAAGTTCCTGTATTTATGGGTACACAGATGCGTACAAACGAAGTAACTGCTGCTATCATGAATGTTCAGCTTACAAGAATGGACGGCATCATTGATGACCTCAGAAGAGTTAAGAAGACAATGACAGAAGCTCTCTCTGACTGCGAAATCTTTACAGTAGCTCCCAGCCACGATATCGAAGGTGACCTTGGTACACACCTCCCCTTACGCTTTAAGGATGCTGAAACTGCAAGAAAGTTTGCAGAAGACAAGGAACTTGGCGGTTACCTCGTAGTAGACAGCGGTAAGCACGTTTACTACAACTGGGGTCCCATTATGGAAAAGAGAGGCGCTCACTGCGACGCTATGAACCCCTATCTCCTTCCCCAGAACCAGGGTCTCAACATGGATTGCACAAAGGATATGCTTCCTAACACATTAGACCTTATTGAGCGTACATATCATGTAACTCTCCACTGCGATTGGACAGAAGAAGAAGTTCAGAGCAAAATTGCAGCTATCAAAAAGCGTTGCGAAGAAATAAAATAATTTAAAATAAAATACAGAAAGGTGATTTAAAAATGTCCAGATTTAAGTATTCAGTAGGTCCCTGGAATGTACACGAAGGTGCTGACTCCTACGGTCCCGCAGTTCGTGATTCCATCTCCATGGAAGAAAAGTTCAAAATGTTTAAGGAAATCGGCTTCGACGCTGTTCAGTTCCACGATGACGATGCTGTTCCCAACATCAACAACTACACAGAAGAAGAAATCATAGTAGAAGCTCAGAAGATCAAAGATCTTTTGGACAAATATGATTTAGCAGCAGAATTTGTTGCTCCCAGACTCTGGTTTGATCCCCACACAAAAGATGGCGGTTTCTGCTCCAACTACGAAGAAGACAGAGAATATGCTATGTGGAGAGCATATCGTTCTATCGATATAGCTAAGGTTCTCGGTTGCGACAAGATCGTTCTCTGGCTTGCTCGTGAAGGTACACTCTGCTATGAAAGCAAGAGCCCCGTTGAGTCTACAAACAGACTTATCGAAGCTATCAACAAGATGCTCGACTATGACAAGGATATCAAGATCATGATCGAAACAAAGCCTAACGAGCCCGTAGACAGAAGCGTATGTCCTACACTTGGTCACTGTATGGCAATTTCTGCAGCTTCCAAGGATCCTTCCCGTGTTGGTGGTCTCTTAGAGTCTGCTCACGCTATGCTCGCAGGTCTTGACCCCGCTAGCGAAATCGGCTTTGCACTTGCTATGGATAAGCTCTGGGGCGTTCACTTAAACGACCAGAATGGTATGAGATTTGACCAGGATAAGAGCTTCGGTGTAGAAAACCTCCGTGCTGCTTTCAACCAGATTAAGGTTCTTATGGAAAACGGCTATGGTAACAACGGCGAATACATCGGTCTTGATGTTAAGGTTATGAGAACTCAGTCCTTAGAAGGTAGCTATCAGCACCTTATCAACAGCCTTAAGATTGCTAAGGCTCTTGAAGAAAAGGCTAGCAGATTCGACTACGAATATCAGAAGAAGTGTGTTGAAGAAAGAGATTACGAAAAGCTCGAGCTCTATGTTATGGAGCTTCTTATGGGTCTTTAATCCCTTCTTGAAACTTCGGTGTTCTAAGTATTAGAAACATTTAGCAACTTATGTAGGGGCGGATGCCCACATCTGTGCCCGGTTGGTACAGTTGTGGGACCGCCCCTATTTTTTATTAAGACCATCTAAAATTAAATTCCAACAAAAACACTAGGTAATATAGGCAAAAGCTCTTAAAATGGCATTTTTACCCGCAAACAAACATTTTTCTGTATTAAACCCATCTAAAACCTGCCATAGCACTTTTTGCTATGTGTTTTTGTGCTAAACACCAACTAACAGAAAAGCCAGATGGCTTTGCTGATATTTTTGCACTTTTTTAGCACACAAACATATATCAAACAGAATATTAAGGCAAAAGAATGTGTTTTCGGTTGTTTGGCAAACAAAAAAGCCACAGCCGAAAGGCTGTGGCTTTTGAAAACCTATTTGGTTTGTATGATTTAGTTAAGAGCTGCTATGTAGTCGTTTGCTCTCTTAGTTATTTCTTCTTCTGTCCAATCGGGATTTAAGAAGATGTGAACTGTTCTTGTGAGAAGGTCTGTGCTCTTGGGGCAGCAATCTGCTGTGATTTCGGGAGCGTTAGCATTCTCGGGCATATTGTAGGGGTTCATTCTGGGGTGTGCTGCACCTCTCTTGTTTAAGATGGGGCCCCAACCGCTGTATATGTGCTTGCCCATAAATCCGGGGATTGCCACATCGTATGCTTTTTCTACGAAAGCCTTTGCTTCTTCGGTAGACTCAAACACAAGAGTAAGGTGTGTACCGCAATCGCCTTCGGGATCGTTTGAAGGAATGAATGTGAAGTGACCTGCAAGCTTTTCTGCAAGGCTTTTCTTAGTCTTTCTGAGGTCTGCAAGGATGCCATCGAGCTTCTTTAACTGTTCACGCATAATAGCTGCTGTGATTTCGTTTGTTCTGAATTCGTGTCCGCAGAAGGGCTCTGTAGAGAATCCGGACATCTGGTCGCCAAAGTATGCAACTGCACTACTGTCGTGGAAGATAAGTGCCTTTTCAAATATTTCGTCATTATTTGTAAGAAGCGCACCGCCTTCACCTGCGGATATAATCTTGAAGAAGTTGAAGCTGAGTGCTCCGGCATCACCAATGGTACCGAGTCTCTTGCCCTTAAAGGAACCGCCGTCTGCCTGACATGCATCTTCGAGAACCTTTAAGTTGTGCTTCTTTGCAACTTCCATAATTCCTGCCATATCAGCGGGATAACCCATCATATGTACGGGGATTATAACCTTTGTGTTTTTGGTTATCTTCTTTTCTACATCTTTGGGGTCGAGCAAAAGGGTTTCATCAATTTCTGCAACTACGGGAATAGCACCGGTAGCTAATACAGCAACTGCTGTAGCCATATATGTGTATGCAGGCACGATTACTTCATCTCCGGGGCCTACACCCATACCGATTAATGCAGATGTTAATGCCGCCTTACCGCTTGTCATAAGAAGTGCACGATTAACATCGAATTTTTCTCTGAGTTCTTTTTCAAAGTTTGCTGTTTCCTGCAAGGGACCGTTATTAACTTTGAAAAGTTCCTTGGAGTCAATAACTCTTGCAACTGCGTCTTTTTCTTCTTGTCCGATTCTGTACATGACCTACATCCTTTCGTAAATAATTTATTGAATATTTTTGTTTTTTGTTCTCAAGCGTACAGGATGCAACCCGTAAGCTCGCAAGTAGATTATACAGTATAATTTTATTTTATGCAAGGATTAATTTTTTAATAAAGTTCTCATAAATTTCCAAAACATAGCCATTGGCTAACATACGAGGTGATAAAATTGCTATATCAAAAATTACTTATGAATGAGCATCCCTACTATGTATATGTGGGAAGTATGCCGACATTTGAAAAGCACAGACATCCTGATATTGAAATTAATTATTGCATCAGCGGCTCGTACAAAGCAAAGATCAACAAAACAACATATGATATGAAGCCGGGGGACATTGTGCTGGCATCGCCTATGTCTGCACACGAGATTTTGTCCGCTCAGGAGAAAAACTCAAAAGCGCTTGTAATAGTTGTAGGAACTACGCTTCTTAGCGAGTATTTTGAATACTTCAGAAATCTGGACTCGTCCTCATTTATTGTGCATCTGGACAAAGACAAGGACGGTATGTTATGTGCTCTTCTGGAGGAAACTGCAAATCTGCGCGACAACCCGACAGATTTTTCCGAACTTGAATTAAGGGGAAATCTGTACAAAATCTGTGCCCTTTTACTTTCCAAGTTATCTCACGGAAGTAACCTGGAAAAACTCTCAAAAAATCTTCATTCTGTTTCGAACATTGAGAAGGCTCTGGAAAAAATTTATCACAACTACAACGAAGACCTCAAAGTAGAAGAAATGGCGGAGCTGTGTGCTTACAGTGCAAGTAATTTCTGTAAAGTATTTAAAAAGATTACCGGCACTACCTTTCACAACTTCTTAAATGACCACAGAGTTCAGGTTGCGTGCGACCTTCTTAAAGAAACAAATGTCTCTGTTGAATCCATAGCTTACACTGTTGGCTTTGCAAACACGAAGACACTTTGCAGAGTGTTTAAGTCTATTATGAACTGTTCTCCCGGGCAGTATCGCAAAAAACATTTGCAAGGAAATGAATAAACCTCAGTTTTTTGTCGCTATTGAGCAAATTTTTGGGTAAAATTTGTCTATAAATACTATTGAGAAAAAAACGCTTAAGTGGTATGATAAAATTACTATAATATTATGTATTATATACGCGTGAAAGGAAGACAAATTATGGAAAACTTTTTGGTTGGCATGGCGAAAAACGACATTACTCCCGAGCTTGGCACATTACTGTATGGTTACCCTCTCCACAGACCCGCTGACAAGCTTTTAGACAGACTGTTTGTAAATGCGGTTGCCGTTAAGCAAAACGACGAAACCGTGGTTTTTGTAAGCTCTGAGCTTTGCTCTATGAATCTTGATAACTGCAGTTACATAGCAAATTCCATAGCTAAATCCACAGGCATCAAGCCCGAGAATATTCTGTACTCCTGCATACATACACATTCTGCCCCCGTAACAAAAACCTCTGCAGGCTGGGGTAATGCAGATATGGATTATATAGATAATCTCCTTATACCCACAAGTATAAAGACAATAAACGAGGCTGTTGAAAATATGGTTCCCGCTGTCTTGGCTATAGGCACAACCGAAACTCTCACCGGTATAAACAGAAGAGAAATAAAAGACGGCGAGGTTATACTCGGTCAGAATCCCGACGGCCCCTACGACCCCAGAATGACCGCGTTGGTATTTAAGACACCAGATGGCAAAAACATAGGAACTGTTATTCATTTTGCTTGTCACCCAACAGCTTCAGGTCAAGGCCTTTCCATTACAAGAGACTGGCCCGGCTATATGATAGACAGAGTTGAGGAGATTACAGGTGCACCCTGTATGTACATAAACGGTGCAGAGGGCGATGTTGGTCCCAGACTTTCCAACGGCAAGACAACAGGTACCGATGAGCTTGCAAAAGAAGTAGGCCTTATTGCCGCAAAGGACGCAGAGGCGGCTGTGGCTAACGCAAAGGACTTTTCTGTTCCTACTCTTAAGGTTCTTACAAACAAAATCCATCTCCCCTTTGTTGAAATGCCCTCACTGGAGAGTGTACTTTCCGATATGGAAAAGATGGGCGATCCCTCAAAACTTATTGAGGTTGATATAAGCACCTACGCAAGACTTGAAAAGATAAAGAAGATGTATGAAGACGGTATTGACTCTCCCAAAGGTCTTGACCTTACACAGACTGTAATAGCTTTTGATAACTTTGCAATTACCCCTCTTCCGTTTGAAATCTTCTGCAATATAGCTCTTAATCTTGACAAAAAATCGCCGTTTGACAGAACTGTTGTTTTTGGTCTTACCGGCGGAAGCTTTGGCTATATGCCTACAGAAGACCAGATTCCCTTTGGCGGATATGAAATCGGTTCATTTAAAGCCGCAACAATTCCGGGCTTTATAAACTCTATGGACAAACACATTGTAAACGAACTTACAGGACTTTTAAATAAACTTTACAGCAAATGATTTGCAGTTCAATGAAATCAGAGGTTAATAATATGCAATTAAAATTAAAATGTTTAAATGAGCCCATCCCCGTATTTTCGTGGATAGCAGAGGACACAGAAGATACTATGCAGCTTGCGTACAGAATCAATGTGTTTACAGAAGATAACACACTCGTATGGGACTCCGGCGAGGTTAAGTCAGACAATTCTGCCTGCGTACGCTATGATGGTAATGTCCTCGAAGAGAACAAAAAGTATCTGTGGAAGGTTTTTGTTACCACAGAAAATGCAGTGTATGAAAGTGAAATATCAGAGTTTATTACAGGACTTTATGATTTTGACTCCATAATATGGATATCACCCTTAAAAACCATAAATGCTCCTGTTATTCACAGAGAATTCACTTTGGAATCTGTTCACGATTATGCAACACTAAACGTTTGCGGTCTTGGATATTTTGAAGTTTATATAAACGGCAAAAAGGTATCCGAGGACCTTATGAGTCCGGTGAGAACAGACTACGACGATGTAGAATACTCCGGTCTTAAATACCCCTTTGAAGGCGAAACAAGAAAGAGTATTAAGTACTTAAACTACGAGGTTTCCTCTTACCTTAAGGAAGGCAAGAACACTATATCCGTATGGCTTGCAAAGGGTTGGTACATACAGGAAGACAGAATTGTAGAGGGTCTTTTTAACTACGGCGACGAACTTAAGGCATTCTTTATCCTTACAAACGGAAAAGATGTAGTAAAAAGCGACCTTGAGTGCTACTGCACAAACAGCCCCATACTCTACGACAACATCTTCTACGGCGAGAAGTATGATTTTACATCTGATATAAGAAGATACTCTGTACATCTTGCAAAAGCGCCCACAGGCGTTCTTATGCCACAGCTCTGCCCTCCCGAAAGGTCGAGAGAGGTTATTATTCCTACCGCTAAAGGCAACATCTATGATGCAGGAAAATGTATGACAGGCTTTGCCGAGATAACCTTCCGTGGTAATTATGGTGACGAGGTTAGGATTTCTTATTCCGAAGATATAGACGAAAACGGTGAGCTTGACTATACATCTACAGTTGGCTACGAAGAGTCCGACAAGGACCAGATACAGGCGGATGTGGTAATATTAGACGGCGAGGTAAACACATATGTTCCCCGTTTTGTATGGCACACCTTTAGATACTTTAAAATTGAAGCACCGAAGGGCGTTGCTGTCGAAGATGTAAAAGTACACTATGTGTGCACAGATGCAGAGCAGAGGGCGTTTTTTGAGTCCTCAAGCGAAATGCTCAACAAGATACACGCTATGTCTCTTAACACCCAGCTTACAAATACTCACGGATGTATGCCTATGGACTGCCCTCACAGAGAGCGCCTTGGCTACACTGGCGATGGACAGCTTTCTTCTCTTTCTGTTCTCACCAATTTTGATGCACATCAGATGTATGTAAAATGGGTAACAGACATATTTGACGCACAGAGCCTCGAAACCGGCTTTGTACCCCACACAGCCCCCTTCTGCGGCGGTGCCGGCGGACACGGTTGGGGAAGTGCGGTGGCTGTAGTACCCTGGAACATCTATCTCCAATACGGCGACACACAAATCCTTGAAAAAGCCGAGCCACACATAGAAAAATGGCTCGAATACTTAAACACCAGACGCGAGGATGGTTTTGTAACTCACGAACAGCCGGGAAGCTGGTGCCTTGGCGACTGGTGTATGCCAAGTAAGTACCCCTGGAGTGAGCCTCACCTTGAAGACATCAAGATTCCTTCCATTCTTGTAAACACAGTTTATTTCATACACTGCTGTGATATTTACTTAAATATCTGCTCCATTGTAGGCAAAGAGCCGAAAGAGTGGATTGCAAAAGAACGCAGTATATCTGTAGATGCAGTAAATACTCTTCTTATGGACGGAAACTACGCAGACGGCGAGCAGGGAAGCAATATGTTCCCTCTGTATGTTGGCATAGTACCCAAGGAGCACGAACAGACTGTACTCGAAAATACCATTAAGAGAGCAGAAAACAACAACTACCGCTTTGAAACAGGTATTTCGGGGACAAAGTTCACCTTCCATGTGTTAGATAAATACAACAGAAACGATATTGCACTTAAGATGATGCTTTGCACCGAGTATCCGAGCTTTGGCAATATGATTAAAAACGGAGCTACATCCCTTTGGGAAACCTGGGAAGGCAACGGTTCCAAAAATCACACAGCCTTCTCCTCTGCTGATTCGTGGATTAGCTACGGACTTGCAGGTGTCAAGCCTCAGGGCGGCTACAAGGAATTTACTTTAAAACCCTATTTTGCTCCCGAGCTTGACTTTATGAATTATTCTATAAACACCGAATACGGTGTAATAGGCATCTGTTGGACAAGAAACGAAGATGCAATAGAAGTAGAAATCAAGGTTCCCTTCAACACAACAGCCCATGTTGATTTAAACGGCAAGTGCTTTGATTTGAAGGCAGGAACCTACAAGGAGGTTATCTAAGTGAAAGTTTACAGTATCCATGACGAAAAGTTCAAAAAGTACGGTTTTGTACTCGAAGGTTACGACTACACCGAGCTTTTTGAAAACTTGGCAAAGGTAGATATGCCCGAAAGCGGCATTACCTATGTCGCATCCGAGCCCACACTCGAAAACTGCAGCGAAGCAAAGAAGATGGAAGTAAGAGGCTTTGGTGCTATGCCCGTACAGCTTGGTTATGTTAGCGGAAGAGCAAGACTTTTAAACGGTCTTGAGTACCACAAGAGCAGCGAATACAATATTCCTATGAACGATGTTGTGCTCCTCCTCGGTATGCAGCAGGACATAGTAGACGGAAAATATGATTCATCCAAGTGCGAAGCGTTTTTAGTGCCCGGCGGTACAGGTGTTGAGCTTTATGCAACAACACTTCACTATGCACCTCTTAATGTTTCCGAAGACGGCTACAGAATGATTTGCGTTCTCCCCAGAGGAACAAACGCACCCAAGGTACAATTTGAAGAAAAGACTTTGGACGACAAAATGTGTCTTGGTACAAACAAGTGGTTTATGGCACACCCCGAGGCTAATGAAGCCAAAGAAGGTGCTTATGTTGGTATAACAAACGAAAATATAAAATTTGAAGATTTGGAGGTTTGAAATCATGAGTAATGAAAAGAGAATTACACAGGCTTTTGAAAACGCAAAAGAAGTTTTTGCATCCTACGGTGTGGATGTGGAAAAGGTACTCGAAAAATTTGAAACTGTTCCCGTATCTATCCCCTGCTGGCAGGGTGATGACATCATAGGCTTTGAGCCTAAGGGTGCAGGTGCAAGCGGCGGTCTTATGGTTACAGGTAACTATCCCGGCCGTCCCAGAAATCCCGAAGAATACAGAATGGACCTTAAGAAATGTCTTTCTTATGTTCCCGGTGCTCTCAAGGTAAATCTTCACTCCAGCTACGGTGAAAACTACGAAGCAGGCATCGACAGAGACGAATATGCTCCCAGACACTTTGAAGGATGGGTTAAATGGGCAAAGGAAAATGGCGTAGGTCTTGATATGAACGCTACTACTTTCTCCCACGATAAAGCTGCAGACGGTCTTACAATATCCAACCCCAACGAAGAGATCCGTAAATTCTGGGTACGCCACATGCAGGCAGTAAGAGAAATTGCTGAATACATAGGTAAAGAATTAGGTCAGGTATGTCTGTTCAACACATGGGTACAGGACGGTATGAAGGATATGCCCGCTAACCGTCTTAAGTACAGAGCTCTTATGAAGCAGTCTTTTGACGAAATCTTCTCCAAGAAGAAAATCTCCACAGACTATGTTTACGATGCATTGGAGCCCAAGCTTTTTGCAGTTGGTGTTGAAGAATACACAGTAGGTTCCAATGACTTCTATCTCTCCTACCACGGCCATGCAAGAGCAAACGGCATTGGTAACACAATTATGAACTTAGACCTTGGCCATTTCCACTGCGAAGAAAATGTAGCAGACAAGATTTCCTCTGTAATGCTCTTCTCCGACAAGTTTATGGCTCACCTCACAAGAGGTCTACGTTGGGATAGCGACCATGTTGTTTTAAACGATGACAAAACAAACAATATGATGAAAGAAATCGTTCGTTGCGGTGTTTTAGACAATGCATTTATCGGTACAGACTACTTCGATGCTTCCATAAACCGTGTAGCTGCATGGACAATAGGTACTAGAGCTACAAAGAAAGCTCTTCTTTCTGCTATGCTTGAGCCTGTACATCTTCTCCACGAAGCAGAAGACAACAAAGATTTTACTCTTCGTCTTGCACTTATGGATGAATTTAAGTCTCTCCCCAGCAACGCTGTTTGGGAATACTACTGCATGAGTAAGGGCATACCCGCTAATGTAGAGTGGATGGATGACCTCAAGAAATACGAAAAAGATGTAATGTTTAAAAGAGTATAAGGAGTAAAAATACAATGCTTACAAAACGCGCTTATCTTACCGAAAAAGGTAATTTTACAATTCAGGAAATAGACTTAAAGCCTAAGGCAGATGAGATTCTCGTAAAGGTTGCTATATGCGGTCTTTGCAACTGGGAGCTCAATTTCTGGAAATCCAACGGCGGAATTTATTCCGAATATCCCGCTCTCCTCGGCCACGAATGGAGCGGTCTTGTAGTAGAGGTTGGTGAAGCTGTTACAAAGTTCAAGGTTGGTGACAAGGTTACCTCCTACGAATACGGCGGTTTCGGTGAATACAATGTAGCAAAGGAAAGCATGTGCTACAAGGTTAGCCCCGAAATAAAGTACGAAAACGCTATGGGCGAGCCCATTAAGTGTATTTCCACAGTTCTTACTGCAGCTAGCCCCAGAGTTGGCGACACAGGTGTAATCCTCGGTTGCGGTGCTATGGGTCAGTGGTGCATACAGTCTCTTGCAGGCGGTTCACTTTCCAACCTTATAGCTGTAGACATCGACGACAAGAAGCTTGAAATAGCTAAAAAGCACGGTGCTACACACGTTATCAACTCCAGAGACGAAGACGCTTATGCAAAGGTAGCTGAAATCACAGGCGGTCTTATGGCAGACTTTATCATAGAAGGAACAGGTGTTCCCGAAGTTCTCGGCACTGCTGCAGGCTACTTAAAGGAAAAAGGCAGACTCGTTCTTATGAGCTCTCACGAAAGAAGTGCAAAAGAATTTGACTTCTCCCCCATATTCTTAAAGGGTATCACATTCCTCGGTGCTTCCCCTGCTCTCTCATTAGACCCCGAGGAAGATTTGAGACGCGGAACAGTGCTTATAAACAGCGGCAGAATTAACAATGACCTTCTTATATCGCACCGTTTTGACCTCTGTGATATAAACACTGCATTTGACACACTCGAAAACAAGCCCAAGGATTACATTAAGGGTATTGTTGTTTGCAACAGAGATATGATATAATCTCATTAAAGTAGTTTTGCCCAACTTCTTATTTAAGAAGTTGGGCATTTTTCTTGCATATTTATCGGAAACAGCATAGTAAAAAATCGAATTGTAAAAGATACGGATGTAAAAAAAGATGCAGAATAAGCGAACTAAGCCGAAGCAAGCTTTGCTTGCAAGGGGGACCCGAAGGTGTATAAAAATACACCGAGAGGTGAAGTTCGCTTAGCCATTGGAGTATTATCCGAACTCCGATTTTAAGATGCAAAAATCGCTCTTATCTTCACCAAAATGCTCGATAATCCGACAGGATAACCTGTGCTTTTGTCTCGATAATAACAATTTTTGT
>JAZNFW010000012.1:0-1736 GCA_045576175.1 Clostridia bacterium
CCTGTGGGAAACACAAGGCCCCGAAAAAGCAAAGGAATATTTGCAATTATTAAACTCCGAATTAAGAGAACGAAGAGTGCAATACGAAAACGAGCAAAATTCCAAAATGACGAAAGAAAACCCCATAGCATCTTCGGTTGCTAGTGTAATTACCAATCTTGGGAACAACGCTTTAGCTCTGCCATTTATGGCTATGGACTATGCCGATGATGGAAGTATAGACACCAACTCCTCTCTTTACACAGGGCGAAGACAAGTGCAGACAGTTAGAAATACTGTAGAAAACGATGTCGTTGATAGCACCACAGGAAAATTCTTTTATCGTCACGGAATGAATATTGCAGACAATCTCGCTTCAAGGGCAGTTGCTTTAGGAATGGGGACGGGTGCCGCCTCCCAATTCCTAATGACTTCAGGTGCTGCAGTTGACACAGTAATTGATGCCAAAGAAAGAGGCTTGCCCGATGGGCAGGCTCTCAGCCTTGGTGCTATTTCAGGTGCCGCAGAGTGGTTTTTTGAAAGCAAAGGGTTTGAATCCTGGGTAGATACAAAAACATTATCAACAAGTGCCTGGAAATACTTTACCAATAACCTTAAAACCGAGTTGTTGGGCGAAGTTTTCACAGAGGGTACAAATGATATTGCTGATTATTTCATCGCTCAAGATTTAAATAAACTGAATACAGAATATCAAAGCCATCTTGCTAGTGGTCTATCTGACAAGGATGCATTCCTTAAGGTTGTCGGTGGTGTAGCATCAAGATATGCCGATGTAGCCGCAGGAACAATCTTGTCCACGGGGGTTATGTCAGGCCCCGGTGCTATTGGTGGAGGTATAAGAAACCACTACCAAAACAAAGACATAGGTCAAAACATAAGAGAAAATGCAAAAATAGATAGTGTGTTTGGATTCGCCAAGAATTCCTCTGAAGAGTCATTGGCATATGAGGCGTATACAAGGTATGCAAAAAAAGGCATAACTCCTGAAAATGTTTCCGATGCAAAACTTGGCAGACTTGCAACGCTCGAAAAGATGGATGCTCAAGAAGTGCTAGATAACAAATCTTCCACAGAGGAACAGAGAAAAGCGGCGCACAAAAAGAACTGGAGATTGGATGAATACTCGAAATTTAATCCTCAAGCAAGGCTTAATAGTGCTATTGCCAAGGGGATTAACGATAAGTCCAGGAAAGAAAGAAAAAATCTTCCCAAGGACATCAATGTTGAAGCTCTAAAGAAAGAAACCGTAGATAAGGTCTCAAAGAGGCTCACAGACCTAGGACAGACAGAGAATACAGGCGAAATTGCCAATATCATAGCCAAAAAAACTGTAGGCGAAGAGATATCAACAGAAGAAGTAAAAGCACTAAGGGAAAGCAAATATGGCATTCAGGTGTTTAATGAAAACAACAAGGGTGTGTCCGACTATGTGGCATCTATGGATGAAAACGAAGCCTCGCTATTTATGCAGACATATGATGGCAAGACAGATATGGAAGCCTTTGCAAACTCATTCAACCTTGTACGTGAGTATGCAAAGAATCCAAGTAGTTTTACAAAAGAGTATGCCGTCGAAAACAGAGGGGTTCTTTCCGAAGATGCTGCAAAGTACATATATGAATATGTGCGGGATAACGAAGACCTTAAAGCCATAAGGAGCAACAATGAACTTATGGCAAGAGCAAGAAATGGCGAAAGAGGTATATTGGATGATTCCGTTATTAACTATAGTGATG
>JAZNFW010000013.1:0-10740 GCA_045576175.1 Clostridia bacterium
CACTCGTTGGAACTGAAAAGATTGGTTCCGGTCTTGTAACTGTAATGGTTAGAGGCGATGTTGGCGCAGTTAAGGCTGCTACAGAAGCTGGTGCAACAACAGCAGCAAGACTTGGCGAGCTCATCGCAGTTCATGTAATCCCCAGACCCCATGAGGATGTTGAAAAAATTCTCCCCAAGTTTTAATTTGATGTTTGGAAGGAGTAATTTAAATGGCTGCATCTAATTCAAAAGCCCCAAAGGCAGCAGCTAAAGCTGCTCCCAAGAAGGCAGAGAAGGCTGCTCCTGAGGCAGCTACAGTAGTTGTAGAAAAGAAAGTAGAACCCATTAAGGAGGAAAAGAAAATGTCATTAGAAGCATTAGGTATTATCGAAACAAGAGGTTTGGTAGCTGCAATTGAAGCTGCTGATGCTATGCTCAAAGCTGCAAATGTACAGCTCGTTGGTACTGAAAAGATCGGTTCCGGTCTCGTGAGTGTTATGGTTAGAGGCGATGTTGGTGATGTTAAGTCTTCTGTAGAAGCTGGTCAGGCTAACGCTGCAAAGCTTGGTGAAATCATCGCTACACATGTAATCCCCAGACCCCACGGCGATGTTGAAAAAATTATCCCTACACTTAAATAATCCTTTTCACTAAGTTTTTAATTGAGGTGATATAAGTGATTATTGGCAAGGTTATAGGAAGTATCGTTTCAACACGAAAAAATGATAATCTGGTCGGAAGCAAATTTATGGTGATTGAGCCATGCCAGGGTATGGCTCAATCCCGATTCGTTGCTGTTGACAATGTGGGTGCCGGCATTGGCGAAATGGTGCTGGTGGCCACAGGCAGCAGTGCAAGAGTTGGCTGTAACTTAGAAAACTCTCCTATTGATGCCGCTATTGTTGGTATCGTAGATTCCGGTTCAGAATTGGAGTTTTGATTTAAATGGATATTAACAATCTAAAACAAATACTTCTTGAGGCAGGTGTTACCGGTGCCGGCGGCGCCGGTTTCCCTACTCACGCAAAACTTAATACTAACGCAGATACGATTATCTTAAACTGCGCAGAGTGTGAACCCCTCTTGAAACTCCACAGACAGATTTTAAGAGAAAATGCTCCCGAAATACTGGAAATTTTCTCACTTATCTGCAAAACAATGAAAGCCAAGGAGTTTGTAATCGCGATTAAAGAATCCTATAGCGCTACTTTGGAAGCGGTAGGAAGCGAAATTGACGATTATCCAAACGGACGAATTCACATTCTCGAAGAAATCTACCCCTCTGGTGACGAGGTCGTGCTTACCTACAATGTAACCGGCAGAATCGTCCCCGCAGGCGGAATCCCCATTGATGTGGGAGTTGTGGTGTTCAATGTAGAAACTATTCTTAACTCCTACCATGCTGTTAAAAATGCTACAAGCGTTACACACAAATATGTAACTGTAGCCGGTGAGGTAAATAACCCCTCTACACTTAGAGTTCCCCTTGGAACTAAATTTTCGTATCTTATAGAACTTTGTGGCGGAAAAACTTGCGAAAAGACCGGTCTTATTCAGGGCGGTCCCATGACAGGAAGACTCGCCAAGGAGTCAGATACGGTTACTAAAACAACAAACGCTGTTTTGGTTTTGCCCAAAGAGCATAACCTTATCAGCAACCGAAATCAAAA
Organism: Clostridia bacterium; assembly: GCA_045576175.1. Taxonomy (GTDB): domain Bacteria; phylum Bacillota; class Clostridia; order UMGS1810; family UMGS1810; genus RGIG8748. Next base: position 1,652 of record JAZNFW010000013.1, read on the forward strand.
AACGACCATAAGTGTTAAACGAGCCATGAGTGCTTGCTGCCAGTGCAAAACCTGCACCGAAATGTGTCCGCGCAATCTCTTGGGTCACCCCATAAGCCCAAGCGACTTTATGCGTTCGCTTACTTCGATGAGAGCAGACACACAGGCACTACTTGACACCCAATACTGTTGTCAGTGCGGCTTGTGCGAAGCATATGCTTGTCCCCAGGGATTGAGCCCCGCAACACTTATTGGTGAATATAAACTCGGGCTCAGAAAAAATGGTATAAAGCCCGAAAAACTTGCAGCACCCAAGGCTGCCCGCTTTGAGCGAAAATACAGACAAGTTCCTATGCAAAGACTGTTGCAAAGACTTGGTGTTGTAGATTACGATATTGACGCTCCCATAAGTGATCTTGAGGTTAAACCCAAAAAGGTCAAAATTTCATTATCACAAAGCATTGGAGCACCCTCCGTACCTATATGTAAGGTTGGAGACATTGTAAAAGCCGGAGATATGATTGCAAAGCCCTGCGACGGTGCATTGTCACTTGCACTGCACAGTTCAATCGACGGTGAAATTAAAGAAATAACAGATAAATTTATTATCATAACTGCAAAACAATAAGCATTGGAAAGGATACTTACCATGGCAAAAGCAATAGGAATGGTAGAATATTTTAATGTAACTACCGGTGTACAGGCAGCTGATATTATGGCAAAGACTTCAGATGTAGAAATACTATCTGCTATGACAGTATGCCCCGGAAAATACATTGTAATAATTGCAGGCGACTTAAGTGCCGTGAAAGCTTCGGTAGATGCCTCTAAGATAAAATTTCCCAACAAGCTTGTAGATAGCTTTGTGCTTGGAAATCCGCATGAGGACATTTTCCCCGCTATATACGGTGCTACTGATCCCGGCGAAGTTTCTGCTCTTGGTGTTATAGAAACCTTTACCGCTGCTTCTGCAATTGTTGCAGCAGATATAGCCGCCAAAACTGCTATAGTTAAGCTAATTGAGTTACGACTTGCAAAAGGTATGAGCGGTAAATCTTATCTCTTTATCACCGGCGAAGTTGCAGCTGTAACTGCAGCTATAGAAAAAGCAAGAGAAGCCATCAAGGATGATGGTACATATTTAGACAGTGCGGTTATTCCCCGCCCTGACAAAAACCTTTGGAAATCTATACTTTAAAATACAAAAAGTGAGGCTGGACGATTATGAATAACGAAAAGTACATTAGTGAAATTGTTGCAAGCGTAATCAAATCCATGAACGGTAAAAACGGCGTTGTTGTAACAGGCGGCACACATCAAAAAGGTGTGTTCTCCTCTATGACAGATGCTCTTCAGGCTGTTAACAAAGCGTACAATGAACTTAAGAAGTACTCTGTTGCACAGAGAGAGGAAATGATTAAGAACATTCGCAGACTTACACTCGAAGAAGCTGAAATTATGGCTAAGCTCGGCGTTGAAGAAACCGGTATGGGTAATGTTCCCCACAAGATCATCAAGCATCAGCTTGTTGCCAACAAAACTCCCGGTACAGAAGATTTGAGACCTTCTGTAATGACCGGCGATGCAGGTATGACTTTAGTCGAGATGGCTCCCTACGGTGTAATTGGAAGTATAACACCTTCTACTAACCCCTCCGAAACAGTTATTTGTAACTCAATGGGTATGATTGCAGGTGGAAATGGTGTTGTGTTTAACCCCCACCCCAATGCAAAGAAGGTTGCTAACTACGCAGTTGACCTTGTAAACCGTGCGGTTCTTGAAGCAGGCGGACCAGAAAACATTGTTGTTTCTGTAGAAAACCCCACAAAGGAATCTTCAGACGAAATGATGCAGTCCCCCATCGTAAGAATGCTCGTTGCTACAGGCGGCCCCGGAGTTGTTAAGGCTCTTCTTTCTTCCGGCAAAAAGGCTATCGGTGCCGGTGCTGGTAACCCCCCTGTTATAGTTGACGATACTGCAGATGTTCTTAAGGCTGCTAAAGATATTGTCGACGGTGCAAGCTTTGATAACAACCTTCCCTGTATTGCAGAAAAGGAATGTTTTGCTTTCGCTAATATAGCAGACACTCTTATAAGCGAAATGCAGAAGCATGGTGCTTATCTTCTTAAAGGTGACGAAGTTAACAAGCTTATGGACCTTTGTCTCGTTAAAAAAGGCGACAAATATGACATAAACAAGAAATGGGTTGGTAAGGATGCAATAAAGTTCCTTGAAGCTATGGGAATTTCTGCTCCCAAGGACACCAGACTTATCATCTGCGAAACTAAGGAATGTCACCCCTTCGTACAGGTTGAGCTTATGATGCCCATACTTGCAATAGTTCGTGTGTCAAACATAGACGAAGCTATTGAACTTGCTTGCAAGGCAGAACACGGAAACAGACATTCTGCACACATTCATTCTAAGAACATAGACCACCTTTCAAGATTTGCAAAGGCTGTTGAAACTACAATATTTGTTAAGAATGCACCCTCCTATGCAGGTATAGGTGCAGGTGGCGAGGGTTACACAACCTTTACAATTGCAGGTCCTACCGGTGAAGGTCTTACCGCAGCACATTCATTTACAAGAAGCAGAAGATGTGTTCTTGTGGATGGCTTACACATTGTTTAATACTTAATAATTGTGCATAGCACAAGAAAGATGGTACACATATGAACGCATTAGGCATGATAGAAGTATATAGTTTTACAACTGCATTATGTGCGGCAGATGTTATGGCAAAGGCTGCTGATGTCAGAGTAATTGCTTTTGACAGAAATAGACCTTTTGGTAAGAACATTCCCGTTCCGCTCATTATGGCTGTAAAAATAGAAGGTAGCGTTGCAGCGGTAGAAGCTGCAATCGAAGCCGGAGTTAACTATGCAAAAAGCAAGAACAGATACATAGTTTCTCACATTATCCCCCGTCCTGACGAAGATGCTGAAAAGATGGCATACCTCGTGGATGTAAACAGGGATAAGTTCAACAAGAAATTCCCCAAAACAATGAAAGGCGTAGAAGCACCCAAGGACAACTTTGGAAAGGCAATTGGTATACTGGAAGTTTCCGGTTATACTGCTTCTGTTGTTGGTCTTGATGCCATGTGCAAAGCTGCTGATGTTAAGCTTCTTCACAAAGAAGAAAGACTTGGCGGTATGCTGGTATCTCTCATTGTTGCTGGAAACATTTCTGCGGTTAAGGCTTCTCTCGAGCATGGCGACAAAACCTGCAGTGCCATTACCAAGGTGTTAGGCAACGAGAGTATCCCTTCACCCCACCCCGAAATTCTCAAGTTTTTCGATTTGGATATCTTAAACGATTGATATTTGTGAAAACATTTAAGGAGAAATTATTATGTACGACATTGAAACCATTGAAAAGGCAGTAGCAAAAATTTATAAAGAATACACCAAGGACAAAAACAATGAGATTAAAATAGGTGTTTCTCAGAGACATGTGCATCTCTCCAGGGAGGACCTTGATACTCTTTTTGGCAAAGGCTATGAGCTCACTAAGAAGAAAACTCTCATGGGTCGAGAATATGCCGCTGAAGAATGTGTAACTTTGGTTGGTCCTTCTCTTAAGTCTATAGAGAAAGTTCGTGTTTTAGGTCCTGTAAGAGGAAACACTCAGGTAGAAATCTCCAAGACAGATACCTTTATACTCAAGGTTAGTCCTCCGGTGCGTCCCTCCGGAAAGGTTGAAGGCTCTGAAAAACTTGTTTTGGTTGGACCCAAAGGCAGTGTTTATTTAAAGCAAGGCGTAATCATAGCTAACAGACATATCCATCTCACACCCGAATACGCTCTTCGTCACAATATAAAAGACGGTGACTATGTAGATGTAATGGTAGACAGCATAAAGCCTACTAAATTCTACGATGTACAGGTGAGAGTGCGTGATGACTTTAATGTAGAAATGCACATCGACACCGATGATGCAAATTCTGCCGGCATTAAAAACGGAGATTTGGTTCGCATCATAAAATAAGTGTTTGAGGTGAACAAAATGTTTGCTGTTGAAAGGCAAAAAAAGATTATCGAATCTTTAAAGGCTGATGGCTCTGTTCTTGTAAGTAAGCTCAGTGTTGAGCTTGGAGTTACAGAAGAGACCGTACGCCGTGACCTGGAAAAGCTGGAAAAACAAGAAGCCCTTGTAAGAACGCACGGCGGTGCAATACCCGTTGACGAAAGCAACCATGAGATGTCACTGGAAAAACGAAAGCACCTTAACGCAAGTGCAAAAGAGACTCTAGCAAAAGAAGCGGTTAAGTACATACTCCCCGGAGACACTGTGTTTTTAGATGCTTCAACCACCACCTTCTATATGGCAAGAGAGCTTAAAAATCTTAAAGATATTACTATAGTTACAAATTCTATCCGTGTTATTTCTGAGCTTGCCGGACATACGAACCTCAAGGTAATCGGTGTTGGCGGATTTGTAAGTAGCAATCAATCCTTTGTAGGAACTCTTGCGACTAACTACATAAATAACAACTGTTATGCAAACAAGGTGTTTTTCTCCAGCCGTGGTGTTACAACCAAGGGAGACATTCTTGACAGCAACGAACAGGAATGGGCAGTAAAGCAATCTATGATTAAAAATTCCGAAAAAAGATTTTATCTTTGTGACAAATCCAAAATTGGCAGAGTGGGTTTTGCAAAGCTTGCCGAATTTGGAGAGATAGATTACTTTATTACCGAAAAGAATTTTGACGATGATATGCGTAAACTTCTTGAAGAAATGGAAGTAAAAGTTATTACAGTATAAGTTTAAAAAGTGCTCTTATTCGGGGCACTTTTTTTGCGTGTGAATTTTTTTGCAATTTATGTCAATAAATCGCATTATAACAGTTGACAATATACCATTTTTTGTTGTAAAATAAATAAGATAAAAACAACATAATCTGTTTATAATTTATAAGGGTGGACAGCTTATGTCTTCCCTGTTTTTTTGAGCGTTTTTGTACTTTACATTGTAGGAGGATAACTTATGGATAAGACATTATATCTTGTTCTTGAAAACGGCAAGGTGTTTAAAGGTTACGGAATCGGTGCATCCGGCGAAGCTATCGGAGAAACCATATTTCAGACTGCAGTTTTAGGTTATAACGAATGTATAACTGACCCTGCATATTGCGGACAAATTGTTGTGCAGACATTCCCGCTTATAGGAAACTACGGAATCATCAAGGACGAGCTTGATTCCAAAGAACCCGCACTGGCTGGATACATTGTTAAATCTATATGTGATGAACCCTCCAATTTCAGATGCGACGGAAAACTCGACGATTATCTTAAAGAAAAGAATATAGTAGGTCTTGCAGGAATTGACACTCGTGAGCTTACTAAATTCATCCGTGATAACGGTACGGTAAACGGCAAAATAACTGCCGACATTTCTGATATAGAAAAAATTAAATCCGAATTAAAATCGTATAAAAACACTCCCGCTCTAAATAAAGTAAGCACAGACAAAATAGAAACATACACCTCAGACAACGAAGAATTCAAAGTGTGTATGTTGGATTTAGGTGCAACCAACTCCTTTATAAATTCATTCACCTCTATGGGTATAACGGTAATTTCTATGCCATACAGCACAACCGCTAAAGAAATTATGGACTTAAATCCCGATGGTGTAATAATATCACAAGGTCCGGGAAATCCCAATGACTTTGAAGATATTGCAAAAGAAATCAGTCTTATTTTAGATAAGAAAATTCCGGTATATGCCTGCGGTCTCGGACACGAGCTTGCTTCTATTGCTCTTGGCGGAAAGACCCAAAAGCACAAATTTGGTCACCACGGTGTTAACCAGCCTGTTAAGTGCTTAGACACAGGAAGAATTTATATCACAACCCAGAATCACGGCTATGTAGTTGATGAGTCTTCCCTTCCCGATACAGCAAAGGTAAGCTTTGTGAATGTGAATGACAAAACCGTAGAAGGCTTTAATACCTCTAACTTGGTTTCCACACAATTTGCTCCCAATCTCTGTAAGGGGCCGCACAACACTGCCCACATTATAGAGCAGTTCAAAAACATCATGAAAGGAGACCAGTAATATGCCACTTAATAAAAACTTAAAAAAAGTTATGGTTATAGGCTCCGGACCGATTGTAATAGGTCAGGCAGCTGAGTTCGATTACGCAGGTACACAGGCTTGTCGTGCACTTAAGCAGGCAGGTCTTGAAGTTGTGCTTGTAAACTCAAACCCTGCCACTATAATGACAGACAATGCTATGGCAGACCAGATATATTTAGAACCCCTTAACCTTCCTACTATCAAGCGCATTATCGAAAAAGAGAAGCCCGACAGTCTCCTGTCCACACTTGGCGGACAGACAGGTCTTACACTTTCTATGCAGCTTGCAAAAGAAGGCTTTTTGGAAAAGCACGGTGTAACCCTCCTTGGTGCAAAGCCAGAAACCATAGACAAAGCTGAAGACAGACAGATGTTTAAGGATACTATGGAATCTATTGGTCAGCCTTGCATACCTTCAACTGTTGTAACTACAGTTGAGGCAGCCGTTGACTTTGCAAATGAAATCGGTTATCCCCTCATAATCCGCCCGGCGTTTACTCTCGGAGGTACAGGCGGCGGTATTGCGCACGACGAAGAGGAGCTAAGAGAGATTTCTGCAAATGGTCTCTACCAGTCCCCTATTACACAGATACTTGTAGAGAAATGCATTTCCGGTTGGAAAGAAATTGAATTTGAAGTTATAAGAGACAGCATCGGAAACACAATTGCAGTTTGCTCTATGGAAAATTTTGACCCCGTTGGCGTACACACCGGTGACTCCATAGTTATAGCACCTGCAGTAACTTTGGCATCCGAGGAGTATGCTATGCTCAAGAACGCAGCTCTCGACATAGTTGATACCCTTGGCGTTGAGGGTGGATGCAACTGTCAGTTTGCACTCAATCCCGAAAGCTTTGAATATGCGGTAATTGAGGTTAATCCCAGAGTTTCCCGTTCTTCCGCACTGGCTTCCAAGGCAACAGGTTATCCGATTGCCAAGGTTGCTACAAAAATTGCAATCGGTTATACTCTCGATGAAATATTAAACGATGTTACAGGAGCAACATATGCAGCATTTGAGCCTACAGTTGACTACTGTGTTGTTAAATTCCCCAAATGGCCTTTCGATAAATTTGTGTATGCTACCAAAAAGCTCGGCACACAGATGAAAGCTACAGGCGAAGTTATGAGCATCGGAACCACCTTTGAAGAGGCTATTATGAAAGCCGTTAGAGGTGCAGAAATTAAGCTCGATTCGCTCTCTAACCCCAAGCTTTCCGCATTTAGCGACCGCGAAATAGAAACTAAGCTCTACGATTGCGACGACCAGAGACTCTTTGTGGTGTTTGAAGCTCTCAAACGCGGAATTTCTATCGAAAAAATCCATAATATTACAATGATTGATGAGTGGTTCTTATCAAAGCTTTTAAATCTTGCAAACTTTGAAAAAGAACTCATAGATGCAAACGAGCTTTCCGATAGCTTGTACTTAAAAGCTAAGAAACTCGGCTTCCCCGATACCGCTATAGAAAGACTGAGCGGTCAAAAGATAAAAAATCACCTTTTTGCTTCCTTTAAGATGGTTGATACCTGTGCAGGCGAATATGTTGCCAGAACCCCCTATTTTTACTCCAATTACGAAGAACAAAATGAGGCTGTAGAGTTCTTGGAAGCACGCAAGGAAAAGAAAGACACCATCATTGTATTTGGCTCAGGACCTATAAGAATCGGTCAGGGTGTTGAATTTGACTATGCATCTGTTCACTGCGTATGGTCACTAAAAAAAGCCGGCTATGATGTTGTAATCGTAAACAACAATCCCGAAACTGTATCTACCGACTTTGACACTGCAGACAGACTTTACTTTGAACCTCTTACAAATGAGGATGTTATGAACATCATCCGTGTAGAAAAGCCTGTGGGCGTTGTTGTAGCCTTTGGCGGTCAGACTGCCATAAAGCTTACAAACTTCTTATCGGCACAGGGTATAAAAATACTTGGTACTCCTGCAGAAAGCATTGATGCTGCCGAAGACAGAGAGCTCTTTGAGGCACTTCTTGAAAAGCACAATATTGCAAGACCCAAGGGAACTACAGTAATGACTACCGAAGAAGCTTTGGAAGCTGCAGAAAAAATCGGCTATCCTGTGCTTATGCGTCCTTCATATGTTCTTGGCGGTCAGAATATGATTATTGCCTTTACCGAAAATGATATTAAGGAATATATGGCGATAATTCTCGAAACCAACATAGAAAACCCTGTTCTTATAGATAAATATCTTATGGGAACAGAGCTTGAAGTTGATGCTATATGTGACGGCGAGGACATTTTAATCCCCGGAATAATGGAACACATCGAAAGAACAGGTGTACATTCGGGTGACTCTATTGCCGTATATCCCGCTTGGAATATCTCCGACGAGCTTACAGAAAAAATCATCGAGAGCACAAGAAATCTTTCGTTCTCTCTTAATGTAATAGGTCTTGTAAACATACAGTATCTCATATATCAAAATGAACTTTATGTTATAGAGGTTAACCCCAGAAGCTCCAGAACAATTCCGTATATAAGTAAGGTTACCGGAATTCCCATGGTAGACCTTGCCACAAGAACTATGCTTGGCGAGAAATTAAAGGATATGGGATATGGAACGGGTCTCTACCCCTCATCTCCATATGTGGCAGTTAAGGTGCCTGTATTCTCATTTGAAAAACTTGCAAATGTGGATAACCACCTTGGACCTGAAATGAAATCTACCGGTGAAGTTCTTGGACTTGCCAACACCAGAGAAGAAGCAATATTCAAAGGTCTTATGTCAAGCGGCTGCAATATGAAGCAGCGTGGCGGTGTGTTTATAACTGTCCGCGACTCCGACAAAGCCGAAATCGCATCTGTTGCAAAGAAAGTCGGATCGTAGCCATGTCGTTCTGTGAGCCAAGGAGTTGTAAGAGACCCTTGTCTTCCTAAGACCGCTTGGCCTCCGACTTTTATGTCAAGCGGCTGCAATATGAAGCAGCGTGGCGGTGTGTTTATAACTGTCCGCGACTCCGACAAAGCCGAAATCGCATCTGTTGCAAAGA
>JAZNFW010000014.1:0-3821 GCA_045576175.1 Clostridia bacterium
AGATTTCTTAATTTACTAGCAAAGCAAAATCCCAAAATTTTAGTCAGTTATGGCTTTAATTTTGGGATTTTTGCATATTTTCTCTTTGAGGGCTAATAATAATGACGGTATAAAAACCGGAAAGGACAGATAATATGAAAAAGATTTTGGCAGTAACACTCATTTTTGTTTTAACAATGACAATGCTATGCTTTGTCGGATGCTCCATGTCTGATGGCGAAGCCGGAGACAAGGGAAATGTGCAGACAGATGACATAGGCGACGGCGGAAACAATACGGATAACGATGTATTAAAGGATTTGGATGAAGATATGGATGAAGATATGGATTCCGCAGGAAATGCAGTCAGAGACACAGTGGATGATGCCGGAAACGCAATAAGAGACGGTGTAAATGATGTAGGAAATGCAATTGACGGCACCATGAATGGTACAGGCAGTTCCAGATAAAACTTCACCCCGCTCCAAATTAAAAAACTACTGGACTTTAAAGTAAAAATGTAGTAGACTAACTATATACAGTTTAGTTAATTTGGAGTTGGATACATATGAAGGAAAAAACTAAATTCGTGTGCAGCGATTGTGGCTTCGAAAGTCTTAAATGGCTTGGGAAATGCCCCTCTTGCAACAGTTGGAATACACTCACAGAAGAGGTTGTTGTGCCAAAAAGTAAATATGATGCACCCGCATCCAATGCATACATCAAAAATACACCTATGTTGCTGGACGAAATAGGGCATAGCGAGGGAGAACGCATACCCACAGGCTCGGACGAACTCGACAGAGTTCTGGGCGGAGGCATAGTTTGCGGTTCAATGGTTTTAGTTGGCGGGGACCCCGGCATAGGAAAGTCTACCTTGCTACTTCAGATTTGTAAATCTATAGGTTTGGAGAAAACAGTGCTTTATGTATCCGGCGAGGAATCGGCTCAGCAGATAAAGATGCGTGCACTAAGGCTTGGTGTTTCGGGGAAGAACCTTAAACTTCTTGCAGAGACAAATCTCGATAGCATAATACATCACGCATCAAAAGAAAAACCCTCTGTAATGATAGTCGATTCAATACAAACAATGTATAGGGAAGAGCTTGCCTCTGCACCGGGCAGTGTAGCACAGGTAAGGGAAGCAACTCATTTTCTTATGCGTCTTGCAAAAGAAAATAATATAGCAATATTTTTGGTAGGTCATGTTACAAAGGAAGGAAACATAGCAGGCCCCAGAGTTTTGGAGCATATGGTGGATTGTGTTTTGTATTTCGAAGGCGACAGACAGCAGACCTACCGCATTTTGAGAACTGTCAAAAACCGCTTTGGCTCCACCAATGAAATTGGTGTTTTTGAGATGAAGGACACGGGGCTTATGGAAGTTCAAAACCCCTCAGCCGCTATGCTTTCGGGAAGACCCGATGATGTGTCTGGCTCGGCAATTGCGTGCAGCCTCGAGGGTTCGAGACCAATGCTTGCAGAAATTCAGGCACTTTCTGCAACCACAGGCTATTCTTTGGCAAGGAGAATGGTTACAGGTGTAGACCACGCAAGAGCAACAATGCTTGTGGCAATACTCGAAAAGAAGCTTGGTTATTCCATGCAGAGCCAGGATGTGTACATAAATGTTGTAGGAGGACTTCACCTTACGGAAACGGCGTCCGACCTTGCTATAATTCTTGCAGTGGCATCAAACTTTAAAAATTTTGTTATAGACGGAAAAACACTCATATTGGGTGAAGTGGGATTAACAGGCGAGGTGCGCTCTGTAGGCTTTGTAGAAAAGCGTGTTGCCGAAGCTAAAAAACTCGGCTTCAATAGGTGCATTGTGCCCAAGGAAAATGCGAAAGATGTGTCGCAGATAAAGGATATAGAAATAGTAGGTGTATCTACAGTGGCAGAAGCCATTAAAATAGTGAGTAAATAATTAAAAACCGTGAAGATTAGTCTTCTTCACGGTTTTTTTCTATATATTCTTTAATTTTTAAAAATGTTTCTTCGCTTATCATATGCTCAATTTTGCAGCTGTCGTCATATGCCGTCTGATTGGACACCCCAAGAGAAATGAGGACATTTGCAATAAGCTCGTGACGCTCGTACATTCTTTGTGCAATCTCAATCCCTTTGTCTGTAAGAGAAATTCCGCCGTCGGAATCTACAACCACATATCCTGCCTCACGAAGAGACTTCATAGCTACAGATACACTAGCTTTGGTATAGCCAAGCTCGTGAGCCACATCCACGCTCCTTACAAAGCCTGTTTTGTTTTTTAGCATATATATAGTTTCAAGATAATTTTCCTGTGATTGCTGGATTTTCATATCGGCATCTGCCTTTCTTTTGTTATTATAAACATAATAGCATATTTTTTACTAAAAGTCAAAGCTTTGTAAAGGGAAAAGAGCGGTAAAATCATATTGAAGCTAAAGCAAACTTTTGGTATAATGAGTTTGCAAAGCAAACACAATCAGTTGCCTTACGACTAATCAATTGTACTGCGGTGCATTAAAAGTCGATTCAATTTATAGAGCAAAGCGAGAAGCATATAGATTTTACGAAAGTAAAAATATCGAGCAATCGAAGATTGTATGTTGGCAAAACGGTTGCATCTAAACCTTATGTGTCGCAATATAGAAATGTCGAAATATGATGAAAAAATTATATTGACAATATCCTACAATTTGTATATAATATAAATTGTAGCATATATTTGTCCTATAAATAATAGGAGGTAGTTATGAATATAAATACTGAAACAATCACAACTATGACAGAAGCGAATCAGAATTTTTCAAAGGTTGCTAAAGTGGCAGAGAACAACGGTCAGGCTGTTATATTTAAAAACAACAAGCCGAAATTCTTGCTTATTGATCTGGACTCGAATTCATATTTTGATATTTCTGATGATGAAAAAATTGATGTCGCAGCAAAGAGGATTATGAATAGATTCAAACCTGCTTTTGAGGAGTTGGCAAAATGATTAAATTAAGTAAGGAAAAAGTGCTTTTACTTCACCAACTTATAGCAGAAGAAACAGGCGGCGGTGTTGGTGTAAGAGATGTTAGTCTTTTAGAAAGTGCTCTTAATAATGCTTATGCTACTTTTGGTGGTGAAGAACTTTATAAGACTAAAGAAGAAAAAGCAGCAAGTCTTGGATTTTCGTTAATATCCAATCATGCATTTGTTGATGGAAATAAAAGAATTGGTGTTTATGTTATGCTTACTTTTTTAGAGGCAGAAGGCATAAAAATGAATTGCACAAATGAAGAGGTTGTAGATTTTGGTTTATCGGTTGCTTCGGGCGATATGAAATATGACGAGATTTTAGAATGGATAAATAAATTCAAAAAATAATTTTTTGTTCCTGTCTTGACACGAGTAAAATTCTTGTCGAATAAGGTTGAATGATGCCAAATAGTGTTGAAAAATGAAATTAAAAGGAGTTGAGTATTATGGCAGAAAAGAAAGAAAAAAGATATGTGAGCGATAATGCTCAACTTATGGCTGAGTGGGATTGGGAAAAGAATAATGATTTGGGATTCGATCCACAGATTTTGACCCAAGGAAGCCGCACAAAAGTATGGTGGATTTGCAAAAAAGGACATTCCTATGAAGCGCAAATAAAGAATAGAGTTAGCGGTAACGGTTGTTCCTACTGTGCAGGTAAAAAAGTATTAAAAGGTTATAATGATCTAGAAACGTTTTATCCTCAAGTTGCCACCGAATGGAATTATGAAAAAAATGGCGATATCACTCCCGAAACAGTTACATTCGCAAGCAATAAAAAGGTCTGGTGGAAGTGTAAAAAGTGTGGCGGTGAGTATGAATCATATGTAAGC
>JAZNFW010000015.1:0-3793 GCA_045576175.1 Clostridia bacterium
CGACTTAAGGTTACTGTTTTATCCTCTGCTGTTACATCAAATGTAAATTGTGTGTCTCCGCTTCCAAGTTCGGTATCCTCTGTGTAGATGGCATCATCCCAGAGTGATGCGGACTTTTCTGCATTCTTGCAGGACACAAAGCAGAAAATAAGAGACAAAGTGGTAATGGTAAGTAAAATTTTTTTCATATTAAGTCACCTCTTGCACTACAGTATAACACAGCTTTTTACGTAAATCAAATGCAATTGACAAAAAAGTTATAATATATTACTATATATGTGTAAGAAAATTAATTTTCAGGGGGGAGTATTTATGAATTGCAGTAAGTGTAATAATCCCATAGAGGAGGGGAGCAGATTTTGTTCATACTGCGGCACCCTTATAGGCGGCGAAGAAAACGGCGTAATCCAGACTATACATACAGATGACATAGAAAAAACAATGGCAATTCCAGTTATAAGAACCGAAACAGCAGTCGAAGTTCCAAAAACGGAACCTGCTAAAAAGGTTGACTCAAAAGAAAAGAAACCTTCAAACAAGGTCAATAACACAAAGGTCATTACCTTTGTAATAGCATTTTTGGTAACACTCGTAGTGGGTCTTTTAATTACCCTTGCGGCAGTGGTTATAAGCTACAATGTCAAAAAGCCAAAGGTGACAGAGCCTCAGCCCACACAGGTTCAGGTACAAGGCGAAACCAAAAAAGAAGAGAAGAAAAAGGAAAAGCTCGAAGTGGGCGAGAGCGAAGGAACAGAAGAAAAAGCGGGAATATCCATAGATACCGATTTTGAATTTGATTTAAATGCAAAGGTGGCATCCACCGAGCTGTCCTACAAGACTTTAAAGAACACAGAGTTCGGATATAAGTGCGACATACCCTCTGCCTTTAAGTTTGTGTCCGATGCCGACGGCGAAATTCGTTATCGTGCCGAAGATAAAACCGCATACATGGATATAGGGGCGTTTTCAAACGATGCAAATCTCACACCCGATGAGGTAAAATCTATGGTAACACGCTCTCTTGGTTCATCCGCCCAGTACGAAGAAATGACAGACGATGGCTTTATTATGAGCACAGTCTCCGGCTCTGTGGTATACTATTTTAAGTGCTATGTGGATGAATTTATAAGATATGTTGAGTTTGTGTACCCCACCCGCTACAGAGATGTCTACGATGTGTATGTGGACGACATTGAGCCAACATTTGTAAAGACAAATTGATTAGCAAAAACTATTGACTTTTTTTACCTTGTGTGATACTATTATCATAGTTTCATATATAAAGGCGTTGACCGGAAACAAGTAGTTTTGTCTGTAATCTTAAGAGAGTTGTCGGGTGGTGCGAGACAATGAGGAGGGCGTAAACGAATACATTCCGTTAGCTGTGCACCGAAGGGGCACTTGCTCTGCGTAGGCTGCAACGGGCGTTCCCGTTATAGAACTAAGGTATTATATGTACCCTATAAGGCTTCTGTCGTGAGGCAGGAGTGAACCGAGGTGGTACCACGAGATTATAATCTCGTCCTCAGGATTATTCATGAGGACGGGATTTTTTGTATTCTGTCCCATGAAAAGCATTCATTGTGCAAGATAAATGAATGCAATATCTCGGAAAGGAAAAAGAAAAATGCCAATTACAGAAATTCTAAAGAAAAATGCGGATTTTTATCCCGCCGATGTTGCTCTTGTTGAGATTAACCCCAAAAATGAAGATAACCGCCGACTTACCTGGCAGGAATATTCTCTTATTGAGGCAAATCCCAGAGAGGCATACCGAAAGGAAATTACCTGGAGCGAATTTAACAAGCAGGCAAACAGGTTTGCAAACTTTCTTCTCACAAGAGGTATCAAAAAGGGCGACAAGGTTGCTATACTTCTTATGAACTGCATAGAGTGGCTGCCCATATATTTTGGTGTACTTAAGACCGGTGCTATGGCAGTTCCGCTTAATTACAGATACGCATCCGACGAAATCAAATACTGTCTTGATTTGGCAGATGCCGATGCACTTGTGTTCGGACCCGAATTTACAGGCCGTGTGGAAAGTGTTATTTCAAAGGCAAAGAGGGTAAAGCTCTGGCTCTATCTTGGCGAGGATTGCCCCACCTTTGCAGAGAGCTACGATGAGCTTGTTACATACTGCTCTTCCAAAAACCCTGCAATCAAATTAACAGACGATGACGATGCAGCAATATATTTTTCTTCGGGCACTACGGGCTTTCCCAAGGCAATAATACATAAGCACAGAAGTCTTACCCACGCTGCTATGGTAGAGCAAAATCACCATATGCAGACAAAGGACGATGTATTTTTGTGCATACCGCCCCTTTATCACACAGGAGCCAAAATGCACTGGTTCGGCTCGTTTCTTGTTGGCGGCAAGGCAGTTCTTTTAAAGGGCATACGCCCCGAATGGATTTTAAAGGCAGTATCCGAGGAAAAATGCTCTATAGTGTGGCTTCTTGTACCGTGGGCACAGGATCTTCTTGACGCTATAGAAAGAGGTGATATTAAGAAGGAAGATTATGACCTTAATAGATGGCGGCTTATGCATATAGGTGCTCAGCCAGTTCCGCCAAGCCTTATAAAAAGATGGAAATCGCATTTCCCAAATCACGCATATGACACAAACTACGGACTCTCTGAGTCCATAGGACCCGGCTGTGTGCACCTTGGTGTGGAAAACGAGCACAAGGTAGGTGCTATAGGTAAGGCTGGTTTTGGCTGGCAGACCAAGATTGTAGACGAAAACAGAAACGAGGTCAGCCAAGGCGATGTAGGCGAGCTTGCGGTAAAAGGCCCCGGCGTTATGACCGCATACTACAAGGACGAAAAGGCAACAAACGAGGTCCTTGTAGACGGCTGGCTCTTTACAGGTGATATGGCGCGTGAGGATGAGGACGGCTTTATATATCTTGTAGACCGTAAGAAAGATGTTATAATCTCGGGCGGTGAAAATCTTTATCCCGTGCAGATAGAAGACTTTTTAAGAAAGAACGACTGCATAAGCGATGTTGCCGTAATCGGTCTTCCCGATTCAAGACTTGGCGAAATTGCAGCGGCAATAATACAGGTTAAAGAGGGTATGACATTAACAGAGGAAGAGGTAAATGAATTCTGCATAGACCTTCCCAGATACAAGAGACCTCACAAAATAATATTTGCCGATGTACCCAGAAACCCCACCGGCAAGATAGAGAAACCAAAGCTTCGTGAAATATACTGCGGAAAGAGTCTGGTTGCTCAGCAGAACGAAATAAAATAAGACGGGAGATAATACCATTATGAAAAAATTACTACTTGGCAACGCCGCGGTAGCTCGCGGTGCGTATGAGGCAGGAGCAAGTGTTGTGGCTTCCTACCCCGGCACACCCAGTACTGAGATTACCGAGGAAGTTGTTAAATTTCCGGAAATATATGCACAGTGGTCGCCAAACGAAAAGGTGGCTGCAGAGGTTGCCATAGGAGCATCCATCGGCGGAGCACGTGCTATGAGCTGTATGAAGCATGTTGGCTTAAATGTTATGGCGGACCCTGTGTTTACAGCAAGCTACACAGGTGTAAACGGAGGGCTTGTATTCTGCGTTGCAGATGACCCCGGTATGCATTCCTCACAGAACGAGCAGGATTCAAGACACTATGCAAAGGCATCCAAAATTATGATGCTTGAGCCTTCGGATTCTTCTGAATGCAAGGAATTTACCAAGATGGCATTTGAGCTTTCCGAAAAGTTCGATACCCCTGCGTTTATAAGACTCTCCACAAGAGTTTCGCACTCACAGAGCCTTGTAGA
>JAZNFW010000016.1:0-9352 GCA_045576175.1 Clostridia bacterium
AAGCGTTATCATAATTGAGGATCACGCTGTCGCTGGCCCACTGGTGACGGAAGATATTCTCCTTGGAAGCCACATACTCCTCCATGTCGGTATGGACATCCAAATGGTTGGGGGCGAGGTTGGTAATCACCGCCACATGAGCGCTGTGGGTCATGGTCATCAGCTGGAAACTGGACAGCTCCAGCACCGTAAGGTCGGTGACACGCATGGTGTCCGCCTCGCACAGCAAGGGATTGCCGATATTGCCGCCGAGATGGACAGTATAGCCCGCCTTCTCCAGCAGTTTGGCAATGATGGTGGTGGTCGTGGTCTTGCCATCCGAGCCGGTGACGGCGATGATGGGACAGGGACAAACCTCAAGCTTCGGCACTAAAGAAGAAGTGTTTTCACGCAGTGCGATGCTCAAAGATATAGGCCTTGACACGCCACAGATTTGCTCAATTGTAGATTTCCTTAAACAAAAGGGCTACAATATGCCAGAAGATGTTTACACAGTGGAGAAAGCCGCTGATGTTATTTGTAACATAATAAAAGGAGACACAAATGCTTAAAGATATCACTTTGGGTCAGTATTTTCCATATGATTCCATAATACACAAAATTGACCCCAGAATAAAAATAATATCTACTATAATTTTTATAGTTGCTATTTTCTTTTGCAAGAGTCCTGTGTCATTTTTGCTGGCAATTGCATTTAATTTTATACTAATTGTTCTTTCTAAAATCAAATTTAAAGTAGTTCTGGGCACCTTAAAACCGGTTTTATTTATTGTTGTATTTACTGCTCTTATAAATTTATTTCTTACAGGCGGCGAAACATACATTTTAAGATGGAAGTTTCTTAGTATAACCTATGAGGGTGTTGTAGCTGCGACAACTATGGCGGTAAGAATAATCCTTTTGGTCTTTTATACATCACTTCTCACATTTACCACTTCGCCCATTATGCTTACAGATGGTATAGAAAAGCTCCTGAAACCTTTCACAAAGATTGGTTTGCCCGCTCATGAGCTTGCTATGATGATGACTATAGCCTTAAGATTTATACCAACCCTTCTTGAAGAAACGGATAAAATTGTTATGGCACAAAAATCAAGAGGTGCCGATTTTGAAAGTGGTAATCTGATAAGAAGAGCAAAGGCGCTTATACCCATATTGGTTCCGCTTTTTATCAATTCTTTCAGACGCGCAGATGAGCTTGCAACTGCTATGGAATGCAAGTGCTATCGTGGCGGCGAAAACAGAACTAGACTTAAAGAACTAAAGTTTTCCACAAAGGATTTTGTTGCGGCATGCGTCGTTTTTTTGGCTGCTGCGGTCATAATTATAGCCGGAGTGTTTAAAATATGAACCCAAGAAATCTGCTTTTGAAAATTCAATATGATGGCAGCGGATATCACGGATATCAAATACAGCCCACGGCAATAACCGTGCAGCAGGTTATTGAGGAATCCCTTTCGCAAATTACAAGAGAAACCATAAGTGTAAATGGTTGCTCAAGAACAGATGCGGGCGTTCACGCTGTGGAATATGCTCTTTCTTTTAAAACATTTTTTCCAATCCCGGCAGAGAGACTACCAATAGTACTAAATGGCAAGCTCCCTGCAGATATAAAGGCTTTGAGCTGCTCTGAGGTATCTTGCGATTTTCACGCAAGGTTTGACACCAAATCCAAAACCTACAGGTATGTAATAAACACCAGAAAAGACCCGCAGGTTTTTACCAGGAATTACGAATGGCAGCTGGGCAAAGAGCTTGATGTTGATGCTATGAATTTTGCTGCTCGGTTTTTAATTGGCGAGAATGATTTTTCGTCCTTTATGACTGCCGGAGCACAGGTTAGTTCTGCAGTGAGGCACATTTATGAATTGAATGTCGTGTCTAACGGAGATTTTGTAACCATATTCATAAGAGCAAACGGATACCTTTACAATATGGTGCGTATAATTACCGGAACCTTGGTAAATATAGGACTTGGTAAGTATCCGCCCGAAGCGATGAAGGAAATTTTGGAGGCAAAAGACCGTTCTTTTGCAGGACCCACAGCACCGCCTCAGGGACTTGCACTTTATAGCATAGAATATTAGGAGGTAACTTATGAACAAGGAAAATAACTTTTCTTCCAATAGTGATAAGGTTATTAACTTTCCAAAAAAGAAAAACAAAAAACCTCGTGCATATATAATATACATAATTCTGCTTATTCTTATAATCATCATCTCTGCCAATGTAGGGAACGGCTCAAAATACACTTCGACAAGCGAATCTAAGGGTGAACTAATTTCGCTTTCTAATGCCAATAACTACGATTTTTGTTCTTACAAAGATGGATTTGCTCTGGCAAAGGATGGTCTTATTTCATACTACAAAGCGGACAATACACTCCAGTGGGAGATAAAAGCCTCAAAGACCGCTCCTAAACTTGCCATATGCGGTGACTACCTTCTTTCATATTATAATGATGATAAACTTGCAGTTGTTTCAAATGGAAGCAAAACCATTCGTATTGAAACACCTGGAAATGTTCAGTCGGGTTATGTTAATTCTAACGGTTACTGCGTTCTTCTTCAGGACGAATTCGGACTTAAAAACAAAATAGTTGTGTACAACAAAAAAGGCGAGGTGATTTACTATCGGAATAATCCCGATAAGTTTATAACACATATTACCTTATCAGACGACAATAAAAGACTTGTTACATGTGAACTAGTAACAGATGACAGTTCTATTTCGTCTAATCTTGTTGTAACTAATATAAAAAAGAATGAAGTTATTGCAAACATTCCACTGGAAGGAACAATTCCCGGCAGTTGTATTCTCACCGGTAAAAACGAGATTGTTGCTGTAACAGAAACCTCTCTTTGTTGCTATTCTCTTGGAGGAAAGCTTAATTGGCAGAAGGATTTTGATGGTAAGCGTATACACCGATATTCCTATGACGACGGTTTGTTTGCGCTGGTGTTTAACACAGATGACTCTGCAAATTCGGGCTCAGAGGTTGAATTTTACAACAAAAACGGCAGAAGAACTGGTGGTTATAAAACCGAGGAAAAAATAGAAAATATACACCTGAAGGGTAAAACTACACTAATCACAATGAACCGACGCCTTGTCCTGACAAATCAAAAGGGTAAGCAGCTATCTTCTTTGGATATCACTTATGATATGAAGAAAACAATATTTATGGACACAAAAAAGACCGTTCTTATAATTTCCAATTCTCAGGATGCTCGTCTTATTGAACTTAAATAGGGGAGAAATAATATGATTTTGGATTTTTTGCTTATTTTTGTGTTTCTTCTTTGTGTGCTTCTTGGGTCAAAAAAAGGATTCAGCCAGATGCTTATTTCCTGCGGTGTTTTCCTATTCTCCATAATCCTTATCGCAGGCATTTACAACTATCTTGGAGAGTTGTTTTTTAGCTCAGAGTACGGTAGTTTGGCTCTTGAAAAAGTAACGCAGAGTATTGATGAAAAAGTTTTTGATATAGACAGTCAGCTAAGTTCAAATGTTCCATTTTTGAACGGCATTTTTACCAAAAGCTTTCAAAATGCCGGAGATTTTGCAGTGCCACTTGCTCAAAAAATACTAAAAACTCTTATTTCAATACCGCTCATTATACTATCTTTTGTGATTTTAAAGCTTCTTGTTTACATAGTGCGTAAGATTGTATTAAAAACATCATCTTTGCCTGTTATAAGTACTATAGATTCACTTTTAGGAGGCATATGCGGCGCGATTTTTGGCATTTTGTCAGTGGGTATAATGTATTACATACTCGCACACATACAATTTTTGCCGTCACTCAAATACATTAGAGAACAATTTGATTCTTCGCTTTTGGTACTTTTCTTAAATGACATATTTTGATGGAGGGATAGATTATGGTATATACTTTTCTTGCACAAGGTTTTGAGGAGATTGAAGCACTCTCGGTAGTTGACATATTAAGAAGGGCAGACATAGAGGTAAAAACAGTTTCTGTAACAGACAGCAAACTGGTTTGCGGTGCACACGGAATTGAGGTGTGTGCGGATGTAACAATAGGTGAAATTACTGAGCAATACGATGTAATTTTTCTTCCCGGTGGCTACCCCGGATATGTTAATCTTTCAAAGTGTGATGAATTAATTTCAATTATCAAAAACGCCAACGCAGAAAACAAGACTATTGCTGCCATTTGCGCTGCGCCGTCGGTGCTTGGCGAAATTGGTATATTAGAGGGAAAGACCGCTTGCTGTTTTCCATCGTTTGAAGATAAGCTAATGGGTGCAACTGTTTCTTTTGACGATGTTTGTGTATCCGGAAATATTGTTACCTCAAGAGGAGCCGGAACTGCACACAAACTTGCTTTTACGCTGGTTGAACTGCTAAAAGATAAGAAAACTGCCGATAATTTAAAATCGACAATGATATATGAATGATGACTAAAAAAGAGATTAGAACTAAAATCATAAAACAAAGAAACACTCTTTCAAATGATTTTGTAGAGAAAAACAGCAAAGATATATTTGAACTTATGAAAAGTACAAATATATTGGATTTTGAAACTGTATTAATATACTGTGCTTTTAAAAACGAGGTAGAAACAAAATCCATCATAGATTACCTTGTTTCGCATGGTAGGGAAGTCTATGTTCCTAAATGCAATATTGATTTAAAAGAGTTTGTACCTGTAAGAATAACCGAAAATAATTTTCGTTTAAACGCCTATGGAATATTTGAACCCACAGATGAAATTTACGCAAAAAAACAAATCCAGTGTGCAATTGTTCCGGGAGTTGCTTTTGATATGCGTGGAAACAGAATAGGTTTTGGTGCAGGCTACTACGATAAGTTTTTTAATAAGAATCCTGATGTATATAAAATAGGAATTTGCTATGAATTTCAGCTTGTTGATAATATTCCATCAGAAGACTACGACATTCCGATGGATGTGATAATAACAAATGAGAGGATAATTTCCGTATAATAGGTTAGTCAAATCAAAGGCGTCATTTCGCAAAATAAAAATTTTGCGAAATCGAGGAGGGCAAAATTATGTTTGCAAACTCAAAAGATAAATACTCTGATGTACCGCAAATACTGAGAAACTACCTTAATTTTATGATTGTCATCAAAGGAAAGTCTCCTAATACTGTTCGTGAGTATTATTATGACCTCAGAATGTTTTTTAGGTACATACAAGCATGTGCAGACAACATTCCGCTCTCTCAAATTAATTCTGTAGTTTTAGATGACTTTGATGAGAATTTATTAAAACAGATCGCTCTGAATGATTTGTACGAATTTATGGCATACATCAATAACGCACATTCATCAAATGATAACTACAGAGCACGCAAAGTTGCCAGCTTAAAATCATTTTTTAATTATCTGCACATTAAACAAAATTTTATCGAAACTAATCCTGCGGCCAATCTTGACTCTCCAAAAATAAAAAAACGTATGCCAAGGTATCTCACCTATGAAGAAAGCCTCAACTTTTTAAAATCTATTGATGGCAAGCTCAAAGTCCGGGATTTGGCTATGTTCTCAATACTTCTCAATTGCGGACTTAGATTATCCGAGTTAGTTGGGATTAACTTAAGGAATTTAAATCTCGAAAAACGCACCCTCAGGGTTATCGGCAAAGGCAACAAAGAGCGAATGGTTTACCTCAATGATTTGTGTGTAGAAACCATAAAGAATTACCTCGAGGTTCGTCCCGAGGTGGAGTATCACGAGGATATGGATGCACTCTTTATAAGCTCCAAGGGTCGTCGTATAAGCAACAGAATGGTTGAAATTCTTGCGAAAAAATACTTTGAAAAAGCAGGTCTTGACTACGATTTATATTCTCCCCACAAATTAAGGCATACAGCCGCTACCCTTATGTATCGCGAGGGAAATGTGGATATAAGAACTCTCCAGGAGCTTTTGGGACACACAAGTCTTGCAACCACCCAGATATATACACACATTAAAAACGATGATTTAAAAGATGCGGCAGACAGCAATCCACTTGCTAACATCAAAATAGATAATTAATGACTAATTATAAAAATCCTCCGTTGGCAAAATAACTCAACTGCCAACAGAGGATTTTTGTGTGTTTCAGGCACCGTAAATGTTTTCATATATAAACAAAAAGCGTAGCAGTATCAAAACCACTACGCCAATATACATTATTCGTCTAATTTGAGTACAGACATAAATGCTTCCTGAGGAACCTCTACACTTCCTACCTGTCTCATTCGTTTTTTACCCTCTTTTTGCTTTTCCAAAAGCTTTTTCTTTCTAGTTATGTCACCGCCGTAACATTTTGCAAGAACATCTTTACGCATAGCTTTTACGGTTTCACGGGCAATTATTTTATTTCCTATGGCAGCCTGAATTGGAATTTCAAAGAGCTGTCTCGGTATTGTTTCCTTGAGCTTCTCGGCTATTCTTCTTCCTCGTGCATATGCCTTGGATTCGTGAACGATAAATGACAGAGCATCCACCATATCGCCGTTCAAAAGCATATCTAATTTAACAAGGCTCGATTCCTGATAACCTTTTAGTTCATAGTCGAACGAAGCATAGCCCTTTGTTCTGGATTTAAGTGCATCAAAGAAATCATAAATAATTTCATTAAGAGGAAGGTCATAATGGAGTATTACTCTCGTATCATCCATATACTGCATATTTTTGTATGTTCCTCTTCGCTCCTGACACAGTTCCATTATGTTTCCTACAAACTGAGTCGGAAGCATAATATCCGCATTAACCATCGGCTCTTCCATATGTTCAATTTCTGCCATAGGCGGAAGATTTGTGGGGTTTGATATATCAACTACTTCGCCATTGGTTTTATATATTTTGTAAACAACACTCGGAGCTGTGGTAACAAGATCAAGATTGTATTCACGCTCTAATCTTTCCTGAATTATTTCCATATGAAGAAGGCCCAAAAATCCGCATCTAAATCCAAATCCAAGCGCTACCGAAGTCTCGGGTTCATATGAAAGTGAAGCATCATTGAGCTGCAGTTTTTCCAGTGCATCCCTGAGATCTCCGTATTTAGCACCGTCTGCCGGATAAATTCCGCAGAAAACCATAGGGTTAACTTTCTTGTAACCGGGAAGTGCCTCTTTGGCAGGTCTGTCCGCACAAGTCACCGTGTCCCCTACTCTTGCATCAGAAACGGTTTTTATTGATGCCGCTATATAGCCAACCTCACCAGCTTTGAGTGATGAACTATTAATTGAGCCAAGAGCAGAAAGGTAACCGGTTTCCACTACATCAAAAGTTTTTCCGGTTGACATAAACTTGATTTTATCTCCCGGTTTTAATTCACCGTCAATGACTCTTACATACACAATTACGCCCTTGTAGGAATCGTAATATGAATCAAATATAAGCGCCTTAAACGGCTCAGAAGAATCACCGTCCGGCGGGGGCACAAGCTCCACTATTTTTTCCAAAACATCATCAATACCTATACCCTGTTTAGCGGAAATAAGCGGTGCATCCTGAGCATCAATACCAATTATATCTTCAATTTCATTCTTTACAAAATCCGGTCTGGCACTGGGGAGATCTATTTTGTTTATTACAGGCACAATTTCCAAATCGTTGTCCACTGCAAGATATGTGTTTGCAAGAGTCTGTGCTTCTATTCCCTGAGAAGCATCAACAACAAGCACAGCGCCTTCGCATGCCGCAAGACTTCTGGAAACCTCGTAGTTAAAGTCTACATGTCCCGGTGTGTCTATAAGGTTTAATATATATTCCTCACCGTTTTTTGCATTGTATACCAATTTAACAGCACGTGCTTTGATGGTTATGCCTTTTTCTTTTTCCAAATCCATATTATCAAGAATCTGGTCCTGCATTTCCCTTTGGGTCAACACGCCTGTTTTCTCAAGCATACGGTCAGCAAGCGTAGATTTGCCGTGGTCAATATGTGCTATTATACAAAAATTTCTTATATGTTCCTGTCTTTTTGACATTCGAACTCTCCTTGCCTATGTTTTGTGAAAAACAAAGTTTAGTTTGCTTAAATATTAGAAGAATATTATTAGGAACTGTGATACAAGAACTACGGCAATAAGTGCAATCGGATATGTTGCGGCATATGCTGCAGCCACATCTTCAGTCTCCGAGGTAGCTATCAGTGTTCCGAGTGCCGGTGTACTTGTCATACCGCCTGTTAACGAGCCAAGGTTGTTAAGAAGGCTCAGGTGGAGTACATATTTAGCGAAGAAATATCCAATAATCATTGGGAAAATAGTCATAATAATTCCGTATACAAAGTACATAGCATCGAAGTTAGCCACAAACTCTGCTCCGCCGGGGATACCTGCTCCAACGAGGAAGAGCACAAGACCAAGCTCTCTGAATAACTTAAGTGTAGACTGGTCGGGCATTATATCCATCTTGCCGATTCTGCCAAAGTGACCAAGTACCAGAGAAATAAGGAGGCAGCCGCCTGTGGTTGTAAGCGAGAAGCAAGTGCCGGAAATACCATCTCCGCTTAAGGGGATTTTGATTTTTCCAAGAAATGTTCCTATAACTGCAGCAAGCGCAAATGCAGCGAGTCCATGATGGTCGAGCTTAAAGAGTTTAACATTCTTTTTTTCCTTAAGTGCTACATCTGTATTCTGTATGAGTTTAGCACGCTCTGCTGCCATATCGGCTTTTGTGAGCTTGGGGATAATCTGTACAAACAACACCACGCCTACTACACCGAATATGTAAGAAATACCGTGTCCTACGGAAACAAGATTTGTGTACTGTTCTGCAACGGTAGCTTTGGCAGCTGAGAATGCAGGAGTAGATGTGAGCGAACCGGAGAGCAATCCAACAATCATAGCGGTAAAGCCTTCCGATGTTTCAATGGAAGCACCATAACCAATTGCTTTTCCGATGTAAATGCATGCAATTGCCGAAATACCGCCGGCAAGTATAACGATTAAGCCCAAAAGAACGTAAGACTTAAAGTTTTTCTTCATATTGGCAAAAAACTTAGGACCAGCAATATAACCTACAGAAGTCACAAAAAGGATTAATCCCAGACTTTCTACTATTTCCAGAGCTTTTTCCGCATAGTTAGCTTCACCAAGTGTAAGCTGTGCTTCTAAAGGATTAAAAAGCAGTGCGCCAAAAAGCAGAGCTACAATGAATACTCCGGCATCTCCGAGGGAAACTCCCTTTATGGTTATGCGACCGAGACTATAGCCTGCAAACAGTATGGCAAACACGCAGAACATAAAAAAAGATATTCCCGTTACAGGAATAACGCCACCAAAAAGATTCATAAAACTACCTTCTTTCTAAAAGTTGAAAAATATCTGTCATCTATGCAATACACAGATATAATATATAT
>JAZNFW010000017.1:0-2530 GCA_045576175.1 Clostridia bacterium
ACCCCAAAAGTGTCTAACTTTTGGGGTGCATATCATTATTAAAATGCAGACGGAAAAATATATGTTTTCTGATTTCATTAATCTATACCAATATTACTCATCCAATGAATAAACATCTTCTATTATAGAGTGTTGCTTTAATATACCAGTAATATCACAGATATACTGTTCTTTGCTTTCGTTATCGTACCAAAGCATCTTTATGTTATTTTCTTCAAAAATCATATTGCATTTCCATTCCAAATTAGACGGAACATCAAAAAGAAAACCCATATAGATTCTTCTATCAGCATACACATCTGGATATGAGCTTGTTGGAATACCATTTTTTCTTCTGGCGTCGACCAGTTGTTCAACGACAACTTTCTCTTCAATCGTAAGGCTTTTATCATCGTAAGCAAGCACAATTTTATATGGTTCAAGACAAATTATTGGCTCTTCTATATTTAAATTGGCATAAAGCGTTTTTGAAGGATTCCCGGGGATTATTGAGTATTGCACAAAGCCAATATATTCGTTAGGCGATAAGCCCTTTAAGGAATAGATTCCGCCTAATATATCCTTCTCTTCTTCTCCTTTTCGCATCAAAAAATCATTCTCTTGAAAATCATAATCTTCCAATGGCCTGTAGTCATTTAGGTCTATATCGATTTTTTCATTACAGCCTGATATAAGCAAGGTCATAACTAGGCAAATCGCAATACATAATTTTCTCATATACAACACTCCTAGGTGCAAAGATTGTTTTTATATGGTATTAATCGGATTGGTTTGAATGCCGCTCGGCAGTGTAAAATTATTATTGATAATGCGTTTTATAAAGCTTAATACATTTGATTTATAAATAAGCTCATTGTGGTCTGCATTTGTGAAATAAGTTTTGTTTGGGTACAAATCATTTAAAGATGCACTATACGATAACACTGTACCGTCACCCGATTCAACCGATGTGGTAGAATAAGAGTCTGTGAAACCATCTTTAAATGTATATGTCCGCATAGTATCGTGATCATCACCGACAAGATAATATGTATTAACATTGCTAGTGATGTGAGAATTACTAGACCATAGTGAAGAATGAGCAGCTATAGCATTATCATATAAATTTAAATTAAAACTACCTATAGCATTTTCATCTTTAGCAATTTGAATCCATGTTCTAGTAGATGCAAAGGTTTCACAATTTTGTGTGCCGGCAACTAAATATTTAATCGAATAATACCACCTATTGTCTAAGGAAAAGAATTTCTCCGTGGGAAGCAATTCATATAGTGATGGAATGTTCACTGCCATTGCCTGCAACATTGGTTGCAAAACAGTTTCCTTTGCAATCCAAGCAATAAATCTGGGCAGATTTTCTAATGCAGTATTTATATAACCAAAATGACCATGTGACATAACCGGCAACATTTCGAGGGACCCTAAATATGGAGTTCCTAAGGTAATTACTTTTTCGATCTTTTGCCTAATGGAAGCATTTTTCAACATATGTGATGTTACTAATCCGCCCATGCTATGGGCAACGATAATAACACAATCATATTGATTTACTTTTTGCCTCAACAAGTTACCCGAAACTGAATTTGGTTTTCGCCAATCATATCCAAAGAAAATCACATCATGAGTTTCGCTATAGTTGGCTTTTAGTTCATTATAAAGAGACTTGTATTGGTCAAAAGCACCATAGTTATCATCATTTTTAACGCACAAATCATAAACACTGTTTCCGCTGGTATCGCAAGCAATAGAAGCTAGTTTATCTAATGTTTCATTGAGAACTGCTATATTAGAAAAATCTTCATTGCCTTGAATCGGCGGCCATACTTGCGTGCCAGCCGAAAGACCGTTTTGTGCAGTAGCAAGTTTTAATTCTGTTCCCATCACGCCTGGAACAATGATTATAGCTTTCCTACAAGATGTACCGCCACCACCGCTGCAACCACCTTGACAAGTTGTTCCACCATAACTATACGAATAATACTGTAGTCCATCCACCGCAAAAGCAGAAGTGTTTTCATCCAGCGTCATAACCGATGTAGTCTGTGCTACCGGTTGTTCTTCATCATTTGCAGATAGAACAACAATTCTATCTTCGCTGATACCGATTGCGGCTGTGCCTTTATCTGCTGCGGCTTGTGCCTCTTGCATAGTGCAAGATTTCCAACCCATATAGTTATTGGTTTTAATGGTTTCATAAACAGTCTTAATATCACCCTGCGGTAATGCAACACCCATATTGTCAAATATAGCTCTTGCAGTGCTGAGTGTATCTTCTGTTTGTTCGTGCTTTAATGTATTTTCTATTACATTATTATACTGTTTCTTGTTCATTTTTATTATATCTCCTTTACCACATATTTTCAAGGACTTTATCGTCTTTGGCATAGATGTCTTCTACCCCTGTAAAATCAAAGGTAGTAGTACCGCAAGACCAAAGCGAAATATCCTCTGGCTCTAAGGCAGACGGACAATAAGGTGTCCATTCTTCGGGCATTGTATCAAGCTTAGGCTCGGTTGCCATAAATACTGC
>JAZNFW010000018.1:0-4494 GCA_045576175.1 Clostridia bacterium
GTCCTTAATATAGTCGATTGACTGTACGAACGGAGTGTATCCTTGTCGGGATGAGAGTATATATTGCCTTCTCCGCAGGATATAACAGCATAATGGCTCTTTGTTTTGTCTGCAAATTTGTCGGCTATGTTTGATTTTGCACCGTGGTGGGCAATCTTTAGTATGTCGCATTCTATATCCGAGCTTAAAAGTCGGTATTGGCTAAGCTCCTCTATATCTGCACAAAACAGCGAGGTGGTATCTTTAAATTTGTATTTTATTACCATAGATGCATCGTTTGCATTTGAGTACATTGTGTTGTCGGGAGAGAGGATTTCAAAATGGTGGTCGCCCGCCTTTACAATGCTTCCTTTTGATATATGCTCTATGGGAATAGATAAAGAGGCGGCACAGTCATATATTGTTTGTGCAATTTCTTTTTCATCCTCGCACAGCGGTCTGTCCGGCAGGATTAATCTTTTTATATAACCCTCTTTTAGTAATGCCTCAACACCGTTTGTATGGTCTGCGTGAAAGTGGGTTATAAACATTATATCAATCTTTGTGATACCCTTTTTCTTAAGATAGGGCACAGCCTGTGATGAGCCAAAATTGTATATATCCTCCGAGCCGCAGTCAATCATTATAACCGAGTCGTCGGAGCCGTGTATAACAGTGCAGTCGCCCTGAAGAGCATTTACAAAGCTTATTTCGGTTCTTGGTGCAATTTTATTATACGACAAAACAAAAATGTTTGCAATAATCATTATGGATATAACGGCTATTTTCATAGGTATTGCCTTATACTTTTTAAAAATCCTTATACCCAGTATGCACATAAATATAGCCGCCACGGTGCTTTGGGATACGGACACATAGGAAAAAGGGATTTTTGCCATAAGAGCGGCAAATGTGTTTATGCTTTTTGCAACTACACATACTATGTCTGCACTTGCAGAGCATATTGCATACGGAAACGGAATGCATACAAGGGCAAAAAGGTATGCAAAACCTAGTAAAAACGGAGCAATATTTAGCACAACAAGATTTGTTATGGGGCTAATGAGCGATACCTTGCCAAAGAAATGTACACTAAACGGCAAAGTAGCAAGGCTTATAGAGGAGCTTATTATAAGCGACTCCCAAAGCCATTTTGGTGCCATTAATTTCATATTTCTCGTTATGTTTATACCAATCAGTATACCTGCCGTAGCTGAAAATGACAGGCAAAATGATGCATCGCAATAAAAGCGAGGCTCAGATATGAGAATAAATGCAAAAACGGCAAACAGGCTTGCCGTAGGGGAATATTCACGCATAAATAACCCCGATGCACATACAAGAAGTGCCATAAAGCCGGCTCTCTCTACCGACACGCCAAAGCCGGTGAACACAAACAAGAATGCACATCCCAAAAATGTTATGATAAATGCTAAAAGTGCCTTTTTCCTTCCCCGAAGATTTATCTTAAGGTATATAAAAGACAAAAATAAAATCAGGATATTAAGATGCAGACCCGATACCGCAACTATATGATATATGCCGGATTTTTGATATATGAGTGTGCTTTTGTCCGATATTGATTCCTTGTTGCCGGTTATAATAGCATCTACAAGGCCTGCTTCCTCGGCATTTATGTACTGTGTCACTTTGTCGGACACCTTTTGCCTTAGTGCGTATATGGGGTGCAAAAATCCTCTTTTATGATTTTGCACCATGGCAATATCCGAGTCAAACGTGAGCGAGGCACCCTTGGATTTTATGTAGGAGGCTTCATCAAAAGCTCCCGGATTCAGTGCGTTTTGAGGTGACTTTAATATGCCTATAAGCTCTATGGTGTCGCCAATGCATATATTAAGCTCATTGGCGTGGTCTATGCGTACAAACACAAGCTCTCTTATGTCCTTTCTGTTTGTTGGCTTAAGTGTAAAGGCTTCCGAATTTCCCCAATCAGTCGGAACAGACTCCACGGTGCCCTTAAGTGTAATTTTTTTGCTTTGTTCGTATTTCTCACGGTCAGCATCAATACCAAATTCAAACATAACCACGCATAAGATTATTACAAGGCAAATAAAAGCGTATATGAAATTGTAAAGGTGTCTTAAAACGAAATTTTTCATAACTTTCTTTCGTAAAATATGTGCAAAAAACAAAACTTAGGTCCAATGAGAGTGGATTTTTTTATAAATAATACCTATTTTAGTATGATATCACATTTTTCTTCCAATAACAACTTGATTTTATCAAATAAATGTTATATAATATACAATTGATTGTATAATGAGGTGAATAAATGGCAATATTTACAATGTCAGATTTGCATCTTTCACTCGATACCGACAAATCCATGGAGGTTTTCGGACAGGGGTGGGACAATTACATAAGCCGTATTAAAGACAACTGGCACCGCCTCATAGACGATAAAGACACTGTCCTTGTAGGTGGCGACATATCCTGGGCGATGTTTTTAAAGGACTGCAAAAAGGATTTTGAGTTTATTAATTCGCTTCCGGGACGAAAACTACTTTTCAAAGGCAACCACGATTACTGGTGGGAGAGCCTCAGCAAGATGAACGCATTTCTTTTGGACAATGGCTTTGACACTATATCCTTTGTACACAACAGTGCAGTTATCATAGAGGATAGTATCATATACGGAAGCCGTGGGTGGAATCTTCCGTCTGATCCGGGCTTTGGCACCGATGACGAGAAGATATACAAAAGAGAGCTTGCAAGGCTTGAACTCTCCATGAAGCATGGTGAAGAGCTTATCTGCCAAAATGAATTTGAGCCAAAAAGGCGAATCTGCGTCTTGCACTATCCGCCATTTGATAAAGAAAAAAGGCTCGATGAGGGAATAGCCTCTCTCATAAAAAAATATGGAGTTACGGACTGCTTTTACGGTCATCTTCATTCACTTCCTGCCAGAAATGCTCCCGAGGGCATGTTTGAAGGAGTAAGATACACTCTGGTATCTGCAGACCATCTTGGCTTTGTGCCTGTAAGAGTTTGATATGCCTTATTAGGCTTCATATATAACGATATTATTATTTTAGGGGGAACCTGAACAAATGAAATTATTAAACAATGAAACAATCGAAAAGAACTTGGTAAAGCTTACTATCGAAGTGGACGCAGAAGCTTTCAAGGCAGCTTTAGAAAAGTCCTACAAAAAGAATGTTAAGCAGATTACCATACCCGGATTTCGTAAGGGCAAGGCACCCAAGCACATTATCGAAAAGTACTATGGCAAGGGTATATTCCTTGAGGATGCAGTAAACTTCGTGTGCCCCGATGCATATGAGTTTGCAGTAAAGGAAGCAGGCATCGACCCTGTAGACAGACCCGAAATCGACATAGAAAAGATAGATGAGGATGCATATGAACTCGTTCTCACAGCTACAGTTACTGTTAGCCCCGAGGTAGAGCTTGGCGAATACAAGGGTGTATATGCCGACAAGAAGAACTACAAGACAAAGGTTGCCGATGTTGATGCAGAAATCAAGGCAAGCCGTGAAAAGAATGCCCGTATGATAAATGTAGAGGACAGAGCCGTTAAGAAGCACGACTTTACCGTTATCGATTACGAAGGTTTTGTAGACGGTGTTGCATTTGCTGGCGGTAAGGGAATAGACCACAATCTTGAAATAGGAAGCGGTCAGTTCATCCCCGGTTTTGAAGAGGCACTCGTTGGTGCAAAGATTGGTGTAGAAAAGGAAATCAATGTTAAATTCCCCGAGGAGTACCACGCAGAAGAATTAAAGGGCAAGGATGCTATGTTCAAGGTAACCGTTAAGAGCATACAGGTAAAAGAACTCCCCGAGCTCAATGACGAATTTGCAAAGGACCTTGGCTTTGAAACTCTCGATGAATACAAAGCAGATATCAGAGCAAAGCTCGACAAGATAAATGCAGACAGAACTGCAAACGAATTCGAAGCAAATGTTATAAAAGAAGTAGTAGAAAATGCAAAGGTTGAAATCCCCGAGTGCATGATAGATTCTGCTATTGAGGATATGAAGAGAGACTTAAGCTACAGATTGTCCGCTCAGGGTCTTAACTTCGAGCAGTATATGCAGTTTACAGGTATGACTGCCGAAGGCTTCAAGGAGCAGTACAAGGAAGAAGCAGAAAAGAGAGTTAAGTCCAACCTTGTAATAGCAGAAATTGCTAAGAAAGAGAATGTTGAAGTTACCGACGAGGATGTTGAAAACGAGCTTAACAATATGGCACAGATGTATGGCATGGAGCTCGATAAGTTAAAGGAATTCATAAGAGACGGCGAGCTTGAAAGCTTAAAGCAGGAATTAAAGCTCAAAAAAGCCGTTACATTGGTTGTAGGTGCGGCAAAGGTTAAGAGAGCCGCAAAGAAGAAGGAGGAAGAAGAAGCGTGAGTTTAGTACCGGTAGTTGTTGAACAAACCAACAGAGGAGAACGCTCCTACGATATATATTCCCGCCTTTTAAAAGACAGAATTATATTCTTAGGTGAAGAAGTAAACGATGTAACAGCAAG
>JAZNFW010000019.1:0-2205 GCA_045576175.1 Clostridia bacterium
AAGGTTGCCCTTTAGTAAACCGAGCCCTGTTGCATAGTTTACAAGTGCACATTCGGTAGGCTCGCCTACTGCTTCGCCATTTTCGTCCGGCTCGGCATCGGAGCAAAGAGACATACCTGTTGCAAGAAGCTCCTGGTTTTCGCTCCAGAAATCTACAACTGTCATTTTGTTCTGTGTAAGAGTTCCTGTTTTGTCGGAACATATAATCTGTGTACAACCAAGTGTTTCGACAGCTGTAAGGCGTCGTATGATTGCCTTTTGGTTGGACATCTTTGTAACACCCATAGAAAGAACTATGGTTACTACTGCAGCAAGTCCCTCGGGAATTGCTGCAACCGCAAGGCTTACTGCCAGCATAAATGTATCAAGTGTAGTATGAACATCAAATTTGCCGTTTCTTATGAGGGTAAATGCAAACATAAATACGCATATTCCCAAAACAAGCTTTGTAAGAAGTGAGCTAAGCTGTGAAAGACGCTTCTGAAGAGGTGTTTCGCCCTCTTCTGCCTGTGTGATAGCGGTGGCAATTTTACCCATTTCGGTATTCATACCTGTTGCGGTAACTACCATTGTGCCTCTGCCGTATACCACTACGCTGCCCATATAGCACATATTTTTGCGGTCGCCAAGAGGTATGTCGCCGTTTTCTGCTGCTGTGAGTGCATAGTCGAATTTTTCGGACGGAACAGACTCACCCGTAAGAGCAGCTTCCTCTATTTTGAGGCTTGCAGACTCCAAAATTCTGCCGTCTGCAGGAACAGCGTCACCTGCTTCGAGAATGACGATATCACCTTCTACAAGGTCTTCGCTCTTTACTACAAGGTGCTTTCCGCCACGGATAATCTTGGATGTAGCTGCTGCCATCTCTTTTAAGGCGTCTATAGCTTTTTCCGCCTTGCTTTCCTGTACAACACCAAGGACTGTATTGAGCACCACAACTCCAAGAATGATAAATACATCCGTGGGGGATTCGTGCTCAATTAATGCAGTAATAAAGGACACAACTGCCGCACCTATAAGTACAAGTACCATAGGGTCTGCAAGCTGTGCAATAAGTCTTTGGAAAAGACTTTTCTTTTTTCCTTCGACAAGCTTGTTTTTTCCATTTCTTTCCAAACGGTCCGTTGCCTCAGCCTCCGTGAGACCGCTGTGTTGGGAAGAAAGAGCCTCAAGAACCTTGCCGCTCTCTTCGAGATAATGTTTCATACTTGTTCCTCCAAGCTAATTTTTTATTAAAAAAAGACTACATATTCCAACAGGAATATATAGTCTCGTTATTTAATCCAAGCCAAGTGCTACGCACTGTGTTATTGTTGACTTGCCACACTCTAAAAAGTGCTAACTACTCCCTATAAATTTTGTATAATTATAACATTCGCACAACAAATTGTCAATTGGTTTTTAAAAATTCCCTTACCTTCTCAGTGTTTTCCTCGCAGTATTCTATTTCGGAAGAGTACATCCTTGCAACATCTATCATTTGCTCAAGTGTTTTGCAAGATGAACATATTGCCCCTAATACCCAACAGCTAACCAGTGCAAAGCCGACACCTTGTTCAAAATGGCGGAATACAAAGTAGCAGGCAAGCTGTTCAAAGAAAATCTGCGTATCCTCCCTTTCGAATATGCCTACCCCATCTGCGTTTTTTAGCTTTTTAAGCTCATTTTTCCAAGACTCATTAAGCATTTCGAGAGACATATAGAAATCATAAAGCTCTTTATTTGAAAACTCAAACTTAAGAGAGTATATCTTTGCAAGAGTTTTGAGTCTTTCCAAAACACTTACATCTCTATTTTGCAATATATCAAAAACTCTTTGACGCTTTCTAAAAAACTCTTTGTTTTCTGCAGAGGTTGGCAAAGCTACAGTAAATTTTTCGGTCTCTGTAAGGATAATCCTTGCAGCCTCTTCGCAGCAAAGCCCTAGGCCCGTTTCGGTGAAATCCTCATAAAAATTACTAAACCTGGGATGGAGATAACATATGTCGCATAGTGCACCATCGCCAAGCTCACATATGATATCGCAAAGTCCGTTTTGGTTTAAAAAAGGACAACGGTCTCCTTCCTTTAGTACAAAATGCGGAACATCGCCCTCTATGCTACCTCTTATTCTATCGGCAAGAGGGCCTTCGAGGGAACTGTACAAATCCATTGTATCTTCGTCTATATCAATTTCCCAGCCTATGCAACAGCTGTTTTTACATC
>JAZNFW010000020.1:0-9244 GCA_045576175.1 Clostridia bacterium
ATGCATCTTAAAAAAGTTGCAGTTCCCGTTAAGCTTGAGCTTGATACCATAGGCAAGGCTATCGTAACGGCGGCAAGGACGCGTCCGAAATTTATCGGCGGATGCAGAGCACAATATGACGAAGGCCTTATGGAATAAGCTAAATTAACCCAATTTCTTGACATATAGCCAAGTTTTTTGTAAAATATAAGTTATGTATTTAATAAAAGTATTCGGAGGAAGTTTGTATGCTTACCAAAGCACCAAAGGGAACATCGGACATTTTGCCCGAGAATTCTTATAAATGGCAATATATAGAAGGCGTCATAAAGAAGCTTTGTGCAGATTTTGGCGTTAAGGAAATAAGAACCCCCGTGTTTGAACACACAGAACTTTTTGCACGCGGTGTGGGCGACACCACCGATGTTGTGGAAAAGGAAATGTACACCTTTAATGACAAAGGAGACAGGAGTATTACTCTTCGTCCCGAGGGAACTGCGGGAGCCGCAAGAAGCTTTATAGAGCACGGACTTTTTAATAATCCGCAGCCTACCAAGCTATACTATGGTATAAGCTGCTACCGTTACGAAAAGCCTCAGGCTGGCAGAATGAGGGAATTCCACCAGTTTGGAGTTGAATATTTCGGAACACAGCACCCAAGCGCCGATGCCGAAATTATAGAGCTTGCACTTATGCTCTTTAAAAGGCTTGGCATAAAGGATGTATCCTTAAGGATAAACAGCATAGGATGCCCTGAGTGCCGCAAGAAATACAACGAAAAGCTCAAGGAATTTTTGTCGCAGAACTACGATAATCTTTGTGAAACCTGTCAGGGCAGATTCGAAAGAAACCCTATGCGTATCATAGACTGTAAGTCTCCTGTATGCAAGGATATAATAAAGGATGCCCCAAGACTTATAGATTACCTCTGCGATGAGTGTGCACAGCATTTTTCAAGTGTAAGAGCTTCTCTTACAAATATGTCTATAGACTACATAGTTGATCCCGACATAGTAAGAGGTCTGGACTACTATACAAAGACAGTATTTGAAATTACTGCAGATATCGAAAGTGCAAACACAACCATCTGCGGCGGCGGAAGATATGACGGTCTCGTGGAGGCTCTTGGCGGTAATGAGACTCCTGCCTGCGGTTTTGCAATCGGTATGGAGAGACTTCTTCTCTGCCTTGAAAATCAAGGCATAGAAATACAAAAGGACGAGCCTATATCTATTTTTGTAGGAAGCATAGGAGACGAGAGTGCTTTCTTTGCACAGCGTCTTGTGCATGAACTTAGACTTATGGGTGTAAGTGCAGACTACGATAAGCTCTCCCGAAGCGTAAAGGCGCAGATGAAGTTTGCAAATAAGACAGGATGCAAGTATTCTGTTATAATAGGCGACAGCGAAATTGCCGAGGGCAAAGTAATGCTAAAGGATATGGCACTAGGTGAGTCCAAGGAAATCTATCTTACAGCAGAAGCTATAGCAGAAAATATATTATAAACACAAACGGAGGCAGTACGATGTTTGAGAAAATTACAGATTTTAAAAGAACAGATATGTGCGGAAATCTCACAACCGAAGACGTGGGCAAAGAGGTCATAGTAATGGGCTTTGCCGACCAGGTGAGAGATTTGGGCGGACTTATCTTTATAAACCTAAGGGATATATCCGGCATAATTCAGCTTGTTTTTGATATAGACAACAAGGAGCTTTGCGAAAAAGCTGCAAGAGTAAGAAGCGAATATGTGCTTGCCGCAAAGGGCGTGGTATCCAAGCGTTCTTCGGTAAATAAGAATATGAAGACAGGCGAAATCGAAATAGCGGTTTCAGAACTAAGAATACTCGATTCCAGCCTAACTCCTCCGTTCTACATCGTAGAAAACAGCGATGTAAAGGAAGAATTAAGACTTAAGTACAGATACCTTGACCTTAGAAGACCTGATATGCAAAGAAGAATGATTTTAAGAAGCAAGGTTGCAAAAATCGTTCGTAATTTCTATGATGAAAACGGATTTTTGGAGATAGAAACACCAATGCTCCAGAAGAGCACACCCGAGGGCGCAAGAGATTACCTCGTGCCCAGCCGTGTTCACAACGGCAAGTTCTATGCTCTTCCGCAGTCACCTCAGCTTTACAAACAGCTTCTTATGATATCCGGAATGGACAGATATTATCAAATAGTAAAGTGCTTCCGTGACGAAGATTTAAGAGCTGACCGTCAGCCCGAATTTACACAGATCGACATCGAAATGTCCTTTGTGGATATGGACGATGTAATAAGCGTAAACGAAAAGCTTATGGCAAGGATTTTCAAGGAGATTAAGGGCATAGACCTTGAACTGCCTTTCCTAAGAATGCCCTACTCTGAGGCTATGGACCGTTTTGGCTCCGACAAGCCCGACACAAGATTTGGTCTTGAGCTTAAGAACATTACAGACTCTGTAAAATCCTGTGACTTCAAGGTGTTTACAGATGTAATAGCAAATGGCGGTTCAGTCCGTGCTATAAACGCCAAGGACTTAGGCGACAAGCTTACCAGAAAGAAGATAGACGCACTTGGCGAATTTGTAAAGACCTACAAAGCCAAGGCACTTGCTTGGATTAAGGTAAATCCCGACGGCATACAGTCACCGATTGCAAAGTTCCTTTCTGAAGACGAAATGAATTCAATTCTTTCCACAGTAGATGCAAAGGAAAACGATGTTATATTTATAATTGCGGATAAGAACGATATAGTGTATGCATCCCTTGGTGCACTTCGTCTGGAGATTGCAAAAACCTATGAGCTTATTGATGAAAATAAGTACAATTTCCTCTGGGTTACAGACTTCCCGCTATTAGAATATGATGAAGAAGAAAATAGATTTGTTGCAAAGCACCATCCGTTCACCTCGCCTAAGGATGAGGATATAGAGCTTCTCGATACTGCACCCGAAAAGGTAAATGCCAAGGCATATGACATTATTTTAAACGGTGTTGAGCTTGGTGGCGGAAGCATAAGAATATACAATTCCGAGCTTCAGGAAAAGATGTTCTCTGTTCTTGGTTTCAGCAAGGAAGATGCCTGGGCAAGATTCGGCTTCCTTATGGAAGCATTAAAGTACGGCACCCCACCGCACGGCGGTATGGCATACGGCTTTGACCGTATGGTTATGCTCCTTGACGGATGTGAATCCATAAGAGATGTAATTGCTTTCCCCAAGGTGCAAAATGCCTCCGAGCTTATGAGCGGTGCACCCGATGTTGTTGAGGTAAAACAGCTTGATGAGCTTGGAATAGGTATCACAAAGACCGAGGAATAAATTTAAGGCTTTTTCGGTATTTATTACTGTCAAAACACTTGACAAAAATCTAAAATAGTGTATAATATAATTGTCCTTGCGACTGACGGAACATAGATAACTATGAGGGAGCAAGGTCATACATTAGCCGACCGTCTGGGCTCCCGATTCTAGGGGGCCCATTTTTTTATAAGAGGAGGAATTTATATGTCATACTACAGAGGATTTAAAAAAGGTAATTGGGACAAAACCGTAGATGTAAGCGATTTTATTAAGTGTAATTTTTCATCGTATACAGAAGATGCCTCCTTTCTTTCAGGTACAACAGAAAGAACCGAATCTGTAAGAAAAAGGGTAGATGAGCTTCTTGTAGAGGAAAATGAGAAGGGCGGCGTTCTCAGTGTGGATACAAATGTAGTATCTTCAATACTGTCGCACAAGCCCGGTTATATCAAAAAAGGCGAGGACATCATACTGGGTCTCCAGACAGATGAGCCTCTTAAAAGAGCTGTAAATCCCTTTTCCGGCTACAGAAACACAATCCAGGCGTGCGAGGCTTACGGCTATGAGCTTGGGGATAATGTAAAGGAAGAATTCAAATACAGAACCACACACAACACAGGTGTTTTCAGAGTATATACCGACACAATGCGAAAGGCTAGACACGCAGGCATTCTCACTGGTCTTCCCGATGCGTATTCAAGAGGAAGAATCATAGGAGATTACCGCAGAATAGCCCTGTATGGTATGGACTATCTTATTGAACAGAGAAAAAAGGATAAAAAAGAAATAAGCGAAAGATGTATGGATGCAGACACAATTCAGCTTCTGGAAGACATACAAAAGCAGCTCGAGTTTATGTCTCAGCTTGTTACAATGGCAAGTGAGTACGGATGCGATATATCCCGCCCCGCACAAAATGCAAAAGAGGCAATACAGTGGCTTTATTTCGGATACTTAGGTGCTGTTAAGGAGCAGAACGGTGCCGCAAACAGCATAGGCAGAATAGCCGCGTTTATAGATATTTATATAGAACGAGATTTAAAGGAAGGTACGCTCGACGAGAAGGGTGCACAGGAGCTTATAGATGACCTTGTACTCAAGATGCGTCTTGTAAGACACCTGCGTACTCCCGAGTACAATGAACTCTTTGCAGGCGACCCCGTGTGGGTAACATGCTCGCTTGCAGGTGTTACCACCGAGGGTGTGCCCATGGTTACAAAAACTGACTACAGATTTTTGCAGACTCTTTATAACCTCGGACCCAGTGCCGAGCCGAACATTACAATACTATGGTCAAACAAGCTTCCCCAAGCTTTTAAAAAGTTCTGTGCCAAGGTGTCTATAGATACCGATTCAATTCAGTACGAAAACGATGACCTTATGAGAAGAAGCTACGGGGACGACTATGCTATAGCTTGCTGTGTATCTGCTATGAAAACCGGAAAACAGATGCAGTTCTTCGGTGCAAGATGTAATCTTGCCAAGGTGCTTCTGCTCAGTTTAAACGGCGGTAAGGACGAGGTTTATGGCGACCAGATTGCTCCTGAGGGTAAGGTTTTTGATGAGGAAGTAATAAACTATGACGATGTTGAAAAAGCCTTTAAGAGCTACGCTTCCTGGATGGCAAAACTGTATGTAAACACAATGAATGTAATACACTATATGCACGACAGATATGCCTACGAAAGACTTATGATGTCTCTTCACGATGTAGAGCCCGAGAGACTTATGGCGTTTGGCATAAGCGGTCTTAGTGTTCTTGTAGACAGCTTAAGTGCAATAAAGTATGCCAAGGTGACTCCCATAAAGGATGACAGAGGTATCATAGTTGATTTTAAATGCGAGGGCGACTTCCCCAAATACGGTAATGATGATAACAGGGTAGATGAAATTGCAAAGTGGGTTACACAGTTCTTCTATGACGAGCTTTGCAAAACCCCCGCATATCGAAATGCAGTTCATACATTGTCTGTTCTTACAATCACATCAAATGTTGTATATCGTAAGAAAACAGGAGCTACTCCCGATGGCAGAAAGAAGGGCGAGCCTTTTGCACCGGGAGCAAATCCAATGCACGGCCGTGATATTGAAGGTGCACTTGCATCTCTGAACTCTGTAGCAAAAATTGACTATGATTGTTGCAGAGATGGAATTTCCAATACATTTTCTATAACACCCGACTCACTGGGTAAAGATGATACTGACAGAATAGAAAAGCTTGTAACGATACTCGATGGATATTTCGTTCAGGATGCGCATCACCTCAATGTAAATGTGCTAAACAGACAAAAGCTTATAGATGCTATGAATGACCCCACATTGTATCCGTCGCTTACCATAAGAGTCAGCGGATATGCAGTTAACTTCAATAAGCTTACCAAGGACAAACAGCTTGAGGTAATTTCCAGGACCTTCCACGAAAAGATGTAGGAGTGATGTTTGTGAAAGGATATGTACATTCTTTTGAAAGTCTTGCTGCCGTAGACGGTGATGGATTAAGATGTGCTGTCTTTCTTTCGGGTTGCCCTATGAGATGCGTGTGCTGCCATAATCCGGACACTTGGGATATTAGAAATGGCAAAGAAACAGACCCAAAAGACCTCGCAAACAAAATACAAAGATACAAGCCGTATTTTATGGAAAACGGCGGAGTAACCTTCACAGGCGGTGAACCGCTTTGTCAGGCAGAGTTTATAAACGAAACTGCACTCTTGCTCAAGGAAAAGGGCATATCATATGCCATCGATACATCCGGCTGTGTTCCTCTTACCGAGAGTGTAAAAAAAGCACTTTCGGATAGTCAGTTTGTAATTCTGGACTTAAAGTATTGGGACGATGCATCTTATCTAAAATACACAGGGATGTCTATGGAAAACACCTTAAAAACATTGGATTATCTCCAGTCTATAGGCAAAAATGTTTATATGAGGACAGTTGTTATACCCGGCATAAACGACAGCAAGGAAGTTTTGGAAAAGTATCTTGTTCACTTAGCGGACAAATCCTGTGTAAAAAGCTATGAACTGTTGGCATTTCATACAATGGGCTTTTTCAAATATGAAAATATGGGCATCGAAAATAAGCTAAAGGGCAGGGAGGCACTGAGCCAAAGCACCAAAAACACTCTTCAGGCTTTTGTTAATGAAAAAATAGGGACGAAAGGTAAAAATATTTCTAATAATTGTTGACTTTAGCGAAAAATTTTGTTAGTATAAATGTATAGTTCAATTTTAGGTTATAGGAGCGAAAATAATGGTTACCAGAGAAGTTACAGTACTTAATGAAGTTGGCCTTCACGCAAGACCTGCTACATTCTTTATACAAAAAGCCAACGAATTTAAATCCTTTATCACGATTGCCAAGGATGAACGCAAGGTTAATGCGAAGAGTCTTCTTGGTGTGCTCTCTCTGGGAGTTATCAAAGGAACAAGCGTCATTATCACAGCAGACGGCGAAGACGAAAACGAAGCCATTGATGCTTTGGAATCTTTGATTATGTCGAATTTTGCCGATGTAGAATAATATAATCAGCATTTAGCCTCCTCGTTTTGCGTGGAGGCTATTTTTTAATCCAATGAGGGCAGATTATGAATAACGAAATCAATGAAAAGCTAAAAACCCTTCCCGATAAAAGCGGTGTGTACATTATGAAGTCGTCCGACGGGCAAATCATATATGTAGGCAAAGCCAAGAACCTTAAAAACAGGGTGCGTTCCTACTTTAAATCATATAATCATCCGCCCAAGGTTTCTTCTATGCTCTCTAATGTGGAAAGCTTTGAGTATATCATAACCGATAGCGAGCTTGAAGCACTTGTTTTGGAAAACAATCTCATAAAGGAGAATATGCCAAAGTACAATATTCTTTTAAAGGACGATAAAACCTATCCGTTTTTAAAGATTACTTTAAAAGAGCTTTATCCTCGCATCTTTCTTTCAAGGCGTGTGGTAAAGGACGGCTCTGTGTATTTTGGACCGTATCAAAGCTCGGCAGATTTAAAAAAGCTAATAACACTTGTAAAGGAAATCTTCTGCCTAAGACACTGCTCAACGGAGTTTTTCGAGGGCTTTACAAAAAAGAGGACCTGCCTTTATTATCAGCTTGGAAAATGCAAGGGTGTCTGCAATATGGAGGTATCGCCCGATGAGTACAGAGAGCTTATATATAAGGCAATCGATTTTATAAACGGAAACACCAATGAGGCAGAAAAGAGTTTACATCTGCAGATGAAAAAAGCAGTAGAAGCTCTCGATTTTGAGCAAGCCGCACTTTGCAGAGACAGGCTTTCTGCCATAGACGCATTAAAACAAAAGCAGAAAATAGTAAATCCCAACGGTGATGACACAGATGCTATCTCACTGTACAATGCCAACAATGCGGCATGCGTACAAATTTTCTTTATAAGAGACGGCAACATAATAGGTAAGGAGCATTATTTTATACCCGATACAGATATGATTGACGAGGGCAAAATAATATCCGAGTTTTTAAGGTCGTACTACGAAGAGTGTACTTTCATACCCAATAAAATCCTTGTTCAGTATGAGCCAAACGATGCCGATGTTCTTGAGGAATTCATATCCCAGAGGGCAGGCAGAAGCGTTAAGATAAAAACTCCCAAAATAGGCACAAATGCCGCACTGATGAGGATGATAGAGTCCAACGCCAAGAAGGAACATTCCGAAAGAGAACTTAAGATTATGAGAGATATCTCTTTTAAAAATACTGCTCTTTCAGAGCTTACCGATGTGTTGGAGCTTAAAGAGGCTCCTATGTATATAGAAGCTTATGACATATCAAATATGGGTTCGGGTACATCCGTTGCTTCTATGGTGGTGTACAAAAACGGCAAACCATATCCCAAAAAATACAGAAACTTCCGCATAAAAAATGTAAGCGGACAGGACGATTATGCATCTATGCGAGAGGTTATTTCAAGAAGGCTTTTGAGGGCAAAAAATGAAATAAGGCAGATAGAAGACGGCACGCTCACGCCCGATAAAGCAAA
The DNA here is from genome assembly GCA_045576175.1 of Clostridia bacterium. GTDB lineage: Bacteria > Bacillota > Clostridia > UMGS1810 > UMGS1810 > RGIG8748. The sequence goes on from JAZNFW010000020.1 coordinate 8,277, forward strand.
GTTTTTGCCGCTCCCTGATGTAATATTTGTAGACGGTGGAAGTGCCCATCGAAATGCCGCACTTGAGGTTATGGAAGATTTCAACATCCCTGTTTTCGGCATCGTAAAGGACAACTCGCACAACACCCGTGCTCTTGTGGGCGTTCTGGGAGAAATAAAGCTTGGTAAAAGCTCAAACGCCTTTATGCTTATAAAAAACATTCAGGACGAAATGCATAATCGTGCAATAGGATACTTAAGAAACTCTCAGAAAAAGAGGATTCCCTCAAGCGAGCTAGACGACATAGAGGGTGTAGGAGAAAAGCGTAAGAAAATTCTTCTGTCAAAATTTAAGTCACTTAAAAAAATCAAAGAAGCATCTTTGGAAGAACTTAAGAGTGTGGAAGGCATCGATGTAAAGACTGCTGAGAATATTTATTCACATTTCAGACAAAATATATAACAAACGGAGGGTACTGCTATGAATTTAAACGCCATAAACAAAATCGGTTACGGGCTCTATATCCTTACTACCAATCTGGACGGAAAGGACAACGGATGTATAATAAACACTGTTTGTCAGGTAGCACAGAATCCCGACAGAATAATGATTTCGGTCAACAACTCTGGCTACACCTGTGAGATGATCAAAAAATCCAGACTTTTCAATGTTTCAATACTTACTGAAGAGACACCATTCTATGTTTTTGAGCATTTTGGCTTCAGTTCCGGAAGGGTTAAGGATAAGTTTGAAAAGACAGATAATCTTATACGAAGCACAAACGATATCTATGTTGTTCCAAAGTATGCAAATTCCTATATAAGTGCATATGTCACAGATATGGTTGACCTTGGTTCGCACACACTTTTCATAGCTACTGTAACCGAGCAAAAGATGCTAAGCGACAAACCCACAATCAGCTATGATTATTATCACAAAAACACCAAGCCCAAGCCACAGGCTACCGAAAAAACTGGCTACAGATGTG
>JAZNFW010000021.1:0-3018 GCA_045576175.1 Clostridia bacterium
GGCAGCACTTGTTCCGCCTATGTATACACCTGCTATTGCATCAAGCTCCATACCGTTACCTGTTGCAGAAGCAACTGTAGCAAAGGAGGCTGCCCAGAAGATTGCCGCTATGCCTGCACCTATACCGCTGAAGGTATATGCAATTATCTTATACTTGTCGGTATTTATACCGGAAAGTCTTGTTGCTTCTTCGTTACTTCCTATAGACAGTATATATCTACCTATCTTACATTTATACATAAGATACATACACAAAAGAGCAAATCCTATAACCCAGATAAGACCTGTGGGAACTCCGTTTGCATTGGAGAAGAGTCTGTTAAACCAAGTTCCGTTGGGGAAGAATACATTGGGTATAGATACGATGATTGCACTAAGACCTCTTGAGAACATCATAGTACCAAGTGTAGCTATAAACGCAGGAAGCTTGAGCTTTGCAACCAAAATACCATTTATATAACCAAATATTGTACCTATTGCAATCATAACGGGGATTGTTGCCCACAGAGGCATTCCCAGCATATAGAGTTTACCTGCAACAACAGCTGCGGCGATACAAACAGTACCTATAGAAAGGTCTATTCCTCCTGTGGCAATTACGAATGTAACACCAAGTCCTAAAAATGCGTATGGTGCAAGTGACTGTGCCATACTTACGATGTTGTATTTACTTAAAAAGTTGGGGTTTAAAAGTGCAAATATCACAACCAGAACAGCAAGTGCCGCAATAACAATCATATTCTGCTTACCCTTGGTAGCAATAAAGTCGACAGCACTGTTTTTAGCTCTTCTGATGCTTCTTGTTAAGCTAAACATATCAATATTCCTCCCTCATTGTAGCATATTTCATAATTTCTTCCTGAGTTGCATCCTTTATGTCGAGTTCTCCTGTCTTTCTGCCCTCGCACATTACAACAACTCTGTCGCTAAGGCGCTGTATTTCCGAAAGCTCCGATGAAATCATTATTACAGACTTACCCTGAGATGCAAGTTCTTCCATAAGTGTGTACATCTCACTCTTTGCACCGATGTCGATGCCTCGTGTGGGCTCATCAAAAATGAATATATCGGAATTTTTAAGCAGCCATCTTGCAATGATAACCTTTTGCTGATTACCGCCCGAAAGATTACGGGTAAGCTGTCTTATAGAGGGGGTCTTGGTCTTGAGCTTTGCGTTTTCTCTTATGGCATCCTCTTCTATCTTTTTATCGTTTATAAAGCCGAATTTTATGTAGTCATCAAGAGAACTTAATGCTGAGTTTTCTGCGACTGATTTGTCAAGGAGCAGACCGTATCTCTTTCTGTCCTCGGAAAGATAGCATATACCCTTATTTACTGCTTCCTCGGGAGTTCTTATCTTTGCAAGAGAGCCGTTTATGTAGATTTCGCCGCTATCAAAAGCATCTGCACCGTAGATTGCTCTTGCAACCTCGGTTCTACCCGAGCCCATAAGACCCGAAAAACCAAGAATTTCGCCCTTGTGCAGCTTAAAGCTCACATCACGGATTTCCTTGCCTCTTGAAAGATTTTTAACCTCGAGTACCACCTCGGCACCCTCAGGCACATTACTCTTTTCCTTCTTGTCGCCATAGATAACTCTACCTACCATCATTTTAACTATTTCGTCTTTGGTAGTATCCTTTGTTATGAGTGTACCTACATACTCGCCGTCACGCATTACGGTAATACGGTCCGAAATTCTGTTGATTTCGTCCATACGGTGAGATATGTAAATCATACCTATGCCCTTTTCTTTTAAATCATGCATAATATTGAAGAGCTCTTCAACCTCAACCTGTGTAAGTGCGGCAGTAGGCTCATCGAGAATAAGTATTTTGGAATCGTGCGAAACCGCTTTTGCAATTTCTACCATCTGCTGTTTACCTACAGTGAGTGTTCCAAGTACAGCCGACGGGTCTATCTTGACACCTATTCTGTCAAAGAGTGCTTTTGCATCTTCTTCCATCTTTTTGTCGTCTATATACACACCATTTATCATAGGCTCTCTGCCTATGTAGATGTTCTGTGCAACTGTAAGGTGGTTCATCATATTGAGTTCCTGATGTATTATGCTTATTCCGGCATCTTGAGATTCCTTGATATTCTTAAAGTCGACATCTTCACCGAAAAGCGTAATTTTTCCGCCATCTCGCTTGTGAATACCGCAAAGAACCTTCATGAGTGTGGATTTTCCTGCTCCGTTTTCACCCATGAGTGCGTGTACCTCGCCTGATCTAAGCTCAAACTTAACACCTTTCAAAGCGTGGACTCCTGAAAATCGCTTATCTATGTCATGCATTTCAAGAATCGTGTTGTTCACGGCATTTCCTCCTTTTTACTATGTTTTGCTCATTAATAAATAAGCTTTATTTCTATGTATGATTTTAACATAAAACCGCTTTCGTGTCAACGGATTTTTTGTCAATTTACATAAAAACCACCGAATAAAAAGAAATGACCCTGATTGCCTCTTTCCTGCAATCAGGGTCATTTCTGTTCATTCTTGATATCTAACATCTTTTGTTATCCTCTCTTTCCTATACTACATTCTGATAAATTCCTTCCCTCAAACAACACTTCTTTTTAACTTCTTTTTCTACGCGAAATTGCTTGTGCTTTGTGTGCCAAGGTCATTTTCAAAATGTGTTCTTTTAACTTTTATACCGAAGATTTACTGCGATAAATTTCTTGTCTATACTTCTAATCTATGTAATCGTTTATACACCGTCGTGTTTTTCTTCTCCATAAATCCTTTTCTTAATATTTTTCTTCTTGACTATTCTTCTTTTCTATCGCCTGTAATCTTCTTATAAAAGTTTCATCTTACTTGTACATTGGACTTACCTCCTTCTTTCAACTATAGTGTAGCACATAAAAAGCCTCATTTCAATTGACAAAACTTTAAAATAAAAAGATGCGTTTTTGTTCAAAAAACAGATTTTCGCGTTTTGCTATTTACAATGATATAACTACTGTGATATAATAAATCTGTTGTTGGTCATAAAAATGGTTGTAAAA
>JAZNFW010000022.1:0-9962 GCA_045576175.1 Clostridia bacterium
ATGAAGCGTCAAAATTCTTATTGAGAACAATACTCTGATTTGTCTCTGCGGTAAGAGCTACATTCATACGCCTGAAATCATCAGAAATTTCTGCCTGAACATTCATAACGGAGCTTACTGTGCACAGGGACTCAAGAAGAGATTTAACATCCACAAAGTTAGCCATCTCCTCGGTTAGTTGCATTTCATCGAGCAGTGCCACAATTTCTTCGGCATTATCGATGGTCATAGATATTTTGTAGTCAGCGGTGTAATTGTTGTAGCTCTTTTCCATAAACTTTGGCACAGATGCTGCGCTTACGCCAAAGGCTGAAAAAACAATTATAACTGCTATTACCAATGCGAAAAACTTTTTCATTTTTGTCACTCCATTCATATTTTGGTGATTTTATTGTATCATAATACCCACTAATTGTAAATAAAAATATGCATCCCAAAAGCTTCTGGGATGCATATAATAATGCCTTATGAACTTAATATTATAAAATCGAGAAGTTGATTACAACTGCTGCAAATACTATAGATACCATTGAAAGCAATTTGATAAGTATATTTATGGCAGGACCGGCAGTATCTTTAAAGGGGTCGCCAACAGTATCGCCAACAACTGCTGCCTTGTGATTGTCGGAGCCTTTTCCACCATAAACTCCGCTTTCAATATACTTTTTGGCATTATCCCATGCGCCGCCGGAGTTAGACATAAATACAGCCATAAGAAAGCCCGAAGCAGTAGCACCTGCAAGCATACCAACAACGCCTGTGCAACCAAGAACTATGCCAACAATTACAGGTACAACAACTGCAACAATAGTAGGAAGAATCATTTCACGAAGGCTTGACTTTGTACAAAGGTCTACACAGCTTGCATAATCGGCATCTGCCTTGCCTTCCATAAGCCCCTTTATTTCTTTGAACTGCCTTCTTACTTCAACAACAACACTCTGTGCTGCTCTGCCGACAGAGTTCATTGTAAGAGCGGCAAATACAAACGGTAAGCACGCACCAACAAACAAACCTACCAAAACGGTGGGATTTGTTATACTCAGGTTAGAAATAGCCACGCTTCCGCCTTCAATTCCATTTACCTTATCTATGTATGATGCCATAAGAGCAAGTGCAGTGAGAGCTGCCGAGCCAATTGCAAAGCCTTTGCCTGTAGCAGCTGTAGTGTTTCCAAGCGAGTCAAGAGCATCTGTTCTTTCTCTTACCTTTTCATCAAGTCCTGCCATCTGGGCAATACCGCCTGCATTATCTGCAACAGGTCCGTACGCATCTGTAGCAAGCGTGATACCAAGAGTTGAGAGCATACCTACAGCAGCAAGAGCTATGCCATAAAGTCCCATTGAAGCACTATGTGCTCCGCCGGAAACAAAATAGGCAATAAGCACGCATATGGAAACTATAACTATAGGAAGAAGAGTTGATAGCATACCAACAGAAAGTCCACTTATAATTATTGTAGCAGTACCAGTTTCGGAAGTGCCTGCAAGTTTTTTGGTAGGTTTGTAGCTATCCGAAGTGTAGTACTCGGTAGACTGTCCTATAAAAACGCCGGATATAATTCCTGCAAGTATTGCAAAATACACAGTCCAGTTATCTTTTCCAAGTATGTAATAAACAAGCGGAAGAGTAACAACCGCTATAAGAATAGCAGAGAAATTTGTACCTCTTGAAAGTGCACCGAGAAGCTGTTTTTGACTTGCACCCTCTTTTGTTCTTACAAGGAATGTACCAATAATGGAGCATACAACGCCCACAGCAGCTATAAGCATAGGAAGTGCCATAGCCTCTATAGAGTGGAATGCGGCAATACCAAGTGCACACGCCGAAATTACAGAACCCACATATGATTCATAAAGGTCTGCACCCATACCGGCAACATCGCCTACATTATCACCAACATTATCTGCTATAACAGCGGGGTTACGAGGGTCATCCTCGGGGATACCTGCTTCAACCTTACCAACAAGGTCTGCACCAACATCAGCAGCCTTGGTGAATATGCCACCGCCAACACGCGCAAAAAGTGCCATAGAAGAAGCACCCATTCCGAATGTGAGCATAGCGCTTGTAATAGCTTCAGCCTCTAATTTAAAAACAAACTTTAACAAGAAAAACCAAACGGATATATCAAGAAGTCCAAGACCAACAACCGTAAAGCCCATTACGCTTCCTGCAGAAAATGCAACTCTTAGACCGCGATTAAGCCCTTCTTGACATGCATTAGCTGTTCTGCCGTTTGAAAGGGTAGCTATCTTCATACCTATAAAGCCCGACAGTGCCGAGAAAAATCCACCTGTAATAAATGCAAAAGGCACATAAGGTGTAAGCAAATCTAAAAATGCCATTATGCCAAGCACTACAAACATAATTGCAAAAAAGATTATTACAACTTTGTATTGGCGTCTTAGATATGCATTGGCACCTTTTCTGATGGATGCCGAAATCTTTTTCATAACATCGTTGCCTTCATCAAAGCCTAGCACTCGGCAAGCAGTCCAAATAGCGAAAGCCAATGCAAGAACCGAGCCTGCAAATGTTAATATAACTAGTAGTTTGTCCAATTTTTAAACCTCCAACAAATTATGTTTATTTGCATAGAATGACTATATACATCTCCATAACTGTCATTAGCTTTCTATGTATTCCCGTATTGTAACACATAAATTATCAAAATGCAAGTCCTTGTTAAAAGTTTTGCATTTTTTGAATAAAAATAACCCAAAACTCCATACTTTTGAATGTTTTTTGCAACACATATGTCAAAAAAAAGGACACACATAAAATGTGTGTCTAAAATTATTAAACAATATCAAACGTATCATTTTCTATCTATTGAAAAGCTTATTCTTCTCAAATACTCTTACAAGCACCACGCCGATAACAAGTCCTGCAACTCCCTGAACTGCATTTGCAGGAATATTTACAAGCGAAGGTACAAATCCATATAAAGCACCTTCAAATATGTAGTAGCCCAAAATCATAAGTATCTCTGCCGCAAAACCGCTCAAGACTCTGGATGGAAGAGAACCTATTTTATTTCCAAGTGTCTTATGGATGCCATATGCACAAATTGCCATCAGTCCCTTAATAATAAAGGTTGCAGGTGCATACAAGGCATAACCCGAAAACAAATCGGCAAGTGCCGAGCCGATACCCGCCGAAACAAAGCCATAAAACGGCGGCAGAAGCCATCCTGCAAGAAGCACAAAGCAGTCGCCCAGATTGATATAACCCTTTAACGGAGATGGTATTTTTATGATCATTGTTGCTACGCATACCAATGCCGCAAGCAGTGCAGACACAACCATTTTTTGAGTTTTTGTCTTCATTTTTCAAAACCCCTTTACAAAATTCTTTTATCATTATATAATTAATCTGATTATATCGCAATTACCAATTTAGGAGTTTTTAATATAACCAGATGAGATATTCTATTGACACAAATTCAAATCAAAGCGCATACATCCAGCTATATAAGCAATTAAGGAGCGATATAGTAGATTCTATCTACAAATATGGTGATAAGCTCCCCTCCAAGAGACTGCTGGCAGACGAAACTATGACGAGCGTAGTAACTGTAGAGCACGCATATGCCATTCTGTGTGACGAAGGCTACATAGAATCAAGGGAGCGTAGCGGATACTATGTTACATATAAGCAAAATTCGTTTGTTCCAATTGCCGAGGCGGAAAGCCATAGTGTAACTACCAGAAATTACCAATATCAAGGTGACGAGGAGTTCCCGTTTTCTGTATTTGCCAAAACTATGCGAAATGTGATATCTAAATATGGCGAAAGAATACTAATCAAATCTGACAATTCGGGTTGTCTTGAATTAAGAACGGCTATTGTCCGCTACCTTGCAAGAAGCAAGGGCATCAGTGTGGACGAGAGCCAGATTGTGATTGGATCAGGTGCCGAGTATCTGTATGGGCTTGTAGTGCAGTTTTTCGGACGAGACAAAGAATATGCAATAGAAAACCCATCCTACGAAAAGATACTCTCTGTGTATGAGGCAAATGGTGCAAACTGTGAGTTGCTCAAACTAGGGAAAAACGGAATTCTTTCTTCGGAACTTGCAAAATCGAAGGCTTCGATATTACATATAACCCCCTACCGCAGTTTTCCGAGCGGTGTTACTGCAAATGCCTCAAAGCGAAACGAATACATACAATGGGCGCTCTCACGAAACGGAGTTATAGTCGAAGATGACTTTGATTCGGAATTTACTGTGTCCACCAAAAACGAAGATACAGTTTTTTCTCTCGAGCCAAAAAAGAGTGTAATTTATATAAACACCTTTACAAAGACTATCGCTCCATCTATGAGAATTGGCTATATAGTGCTACCAAAAGACCTCGCAGCACCCTTTTCCAAAAAAATGGGCTTCTATTCTTGTACAGTGCCGGTTTTTGAACAATTGGTACTTGCAGAATTCATAAATAACGGAGATTTTGAAAGACACATAAACCGAATACGAAGAAAACGCCGTCAATCGATAAAAGAAAAATAAGTGTGGCAAAGCCACACTTATTTTATTATTTAAGTACTATTTTGTGGAATACCTTTTTGCCCTTTTTGATGATAATCTTGCTATCATTAAAAAGTTCTTCGGTAATTAGCATATTAAAATCGGTAACCTTATTTGAATCTACGCTAACGCCTCCCTGCTGAACAAGGCGTCTGCCCTCACCTTTTGATGGGATAAGTCCTGCTATGAGCATAATATCAAGGATTGTCTTGCCAAGGTCGTCGGCTGTGATTTCTGTGGTGGGCATATTGCTGTCGTCAGAGCCACCGCCAAAGAGTGCAAGAGCTGCATCCTGAGCCTTCTTGGCTTCTTCCTCACCGTGAACAAGCTTTGTTACTTCGTATGCAAGCACACGCTTTGCCTTGTTGATTTCGGAATCCTTGTACTGTGCCATAACCTCGATTTCTTCAATAGGAAGGAATGTAAGAAGCTTTAAGCACTTAATAACATCGGCATCATCTACATTCACCCAGTACTGATAGAAATCGTAGGGTGATGTCTTTTCGGGGTCAAGCCAAAGTGCACCACTCTGAGTTTTGCCCATTTTCTTGCCTTCGCTGTTTGTGAGCAGAGTAAAGGTCATACCATATACCTGCTTTTGGTCTTTCTTACGGCAAAGGTCTATACCGCCAAGGATATTTGACCATTGGTCGTCGCCGCCAAGCTCAATCTTGCAATCGTACTTTCTGTTTAACATAAGAAAGTCGTAGCTCTGCATAAGCATATAGTTGAACTCAAGGAAGGAAAGACCTTTTTCGAGTCTCTGCTTGAAGCACTCTGCTGTAAGCATTCTGTTTACAGAGAAGCAAGCTCCTATATCTCTTAAAAACTCAACATAGTTAAGTTCTAAAAGCCAATCGGCATTGTTTACCATAATGGCTTTGCCATCGGAAAAATCTATAACACGGCTAAGCTGCTGTTTGAATTTTTCGCAGTTGTAGTCTATAGTTTCCTTGGTCATCATAGAACGCATATCTGTTCTGCCCGAGGGGTCGCCTACATGACCTGTACCGCCGCCTACAAGAGCAATTGGTCTGTGGCCTGCGTCCTGCATATGCTTCATTACAACCATCTGCAGAAAATGTCCTACATGGAGGCTATCTGCCGTGGGGTCAAAGCCTATATAGAATGTAACCTTTTCATTTTCTAAAAGATTTTTTATTTCCTCTTCGTGCGTAACCTGTGCTATGAGGCCACGCTCCTTTAGTGTGTCATAAACGCTCATTGGTATTCCTCCGTATAAAATGCTTTAAGTATTATACTACAAAACTATATAAAATTCAAGTCCTATTATTAAGTCTTGATAACACCTGCCGTGCAGTCTGCACCAACAGAAAATCATAAAAATAAAAAACAGCTGCTCCCAAGATAAAAAGAATTATCGGCGAATAAATAATGGGGATAAGAAGCACTTTTGTAAACACAAAATATACCGCCAGAGCATATAGTGCATACAAAACTAATTTGGCTGTGTTTCTAAATGTTCTTCCTCTTTTACCCAAGATATATCTTATAATCGGATAGTTTCCAAAGCATATAATAAATGCGGCAACTATAGCGGGAGAGCCTGCCTGACAAATAAGAAATGCCAGAATTGATGTTGCACCGTACATAGCCAGTGCTATTTTTACAGATGAAAGGCAGCAGACAACATACGGAATAATGGATGCCGCAAAAAGTGTTGCCGCCTTTAGTGTGGGAAGATATGCCGACATTGTAATGAGAAGCACACAAAGTGCACATCCCAAGCCGCCGTAGGATACTTTTTTCTGCATAACGGCACCTCCGTTTTAGCAGCAGCGGATTAAATCGCCGCCGAGACATTCGCAGCAGCAGTCAGCACAAATAAGGCCCTGACACATATCACAGCTCGAACATCCTGCGCCCTGCGGATATCCCTGTGCATAGCCCTGCCCCATATAATTAGAGCGACTCTGGTCCATTCTTGCTTTAGCAGAGGCATACTCTTGATTGTATGGGTCAGATGCACAAGCAGTGTTAAAGTGCTGATACGCCATATCGTACCAACCCTTTCTCTGCATAACAAGTCCCATAAGATAGTGCCACTCAGCGTTGCGCACTGCCATAGCGTTTAATGCATTTTGTGCTTCATTGAGACGGTTCTGATTTATAAGTATACGAACCTGATTGAAATTTGCATATTTTCCTTCCTGATTGGAAGATGTGTAGGATGACTTATTCTTTACAAGTTCATTGTAAGCCCAGTTTATGTCCTGCATCTTCTCAGCTGCCAAATCGGCTAATGGATTATTTACAAACTTGTCGGGATGGTATTTCTTTGCAAGTTCCTTGTATGCATCCTTAATCTGTTCTTCGGTGGCATTGTGGTTTATACCTAATATTTGATACGGGTCTTTCATTTTACAATATCCTTTCGTTTATAATTAAGTCGCACCTTGCTCTAAGTCCAAGATATATTATATTATCGAGCAGGGGCTTGTTTTTCTTGATGTCTAGTTTTTGATACTCCTCTGCAAGTGCAGACAGTGACATATAGATAAGTGTTGTTATTTGCTCTTTGATTTTGACGGTATCCGTTTTGCCGTAGCCGTACTGATAAATGAGGGGGTTGTAGCTTCCCTTTTTGTAATCGGACGACAAATCATCGCAAGCATCCATAATGTATATGAGCCTACCCAAAATGTAGCCCAGAGCCGAAAGGCTTTGGTCGAGTGTTCCAAACATAACCTCAAGTATGACTGCAAATTCGTGTGCCACCTTGTCAATCTCATCGCAAGAGGTTTTTTCTAAAAATGTAAGCCTCTTAAGATGCAGTTTTGTTTTTTCGCAAAGCTCGGGATACTTTTTGGAAAGTTTCCTTGCTCTCACGTAAAACGGCAGCATAGAGAAAAAGGCTTTTGGTGACTTGTTGTCAAAAAGGTCGTCTCTTAATTTAAGATAGGTAAATATTAGATTCATATCTGCCGAAAATTCAAGACCATTTGCCTCTTTTACAGTCTTTCTCTTTCCTATCCGTTTGATACATCCTTCGTTACTCATAACGGTTGGAGTATCTTTTACTGAATCCAAAAGAAGAAGCAGAAATGTAAAATCATAACTTAAGGTAAGCCTCGATATTTGGCTGTGCTTTTTGCCAAGGGCCTTACAGAGACCGCAGTAATACGCCCTGTAGGTGTTGTAATCTTTAATTTTTAGTTCGTCTTTATATACATTTACATATCCAAACAATTAAAAACCCTCATTTAAAGCTTTTGTATTATCGTGTTTCGCTTATTGTGCCCGACTCATACAGAAACATAAGATTTTTTAAATCTTCCACATCCTGCCTGAGCTTCTTACCATTGTCGGTATCCTGCACTAATACTCTCTTTCCTACTTTTTCCACAATGTATTTTTGAGAAATCATTTCGCTGTTTTGCTCAACAATTGAATCTATACTCTCAAATGGCGAATGTGATGTGATTGCAAGTCCGTAGGAATTATATATGAGTGTGTAGCCGGCAATTCCCGTTTGCTTACGGTATGCAGTAGACATTCCGCCGTCTATGAGAATGAGCTTACCGCCCGCTTTTACAGGGCTTTCACCGTCTTTGAATTTCACGGGAATATGTCCGTTTATTATATGTCCTGTTTCGGTGTCTATGCCAAATTCTGTCATTATCCTGTTACATATTTCTTCGTTATCCCACAGGTGAAAATACGGCTGTTTTTCTTCTTTGTGACTGGCTGTGTCATCTATGTACATCCTCTCGAAGGTTGCCATATTCTTCTTGCCGAAAAGCGGTGAATTTGGGGAGCACCACAAATACCAAGCAAAATTCACAAGTGCCCTGGTCTTTTTCTTATATGCCTCACGAAGTTTCCTCTCGCAGAAAAGCATATAGGATTTCCCCGAGTATTTTTTTCCTTTATAAGTTATAACAGAAAATTCGCCGTTTTCATCCATAGGAATACATCCGTGATAAAGCAGATTTCCGTTGTGTGAGAGGAAAATACTTCCTTTAGAAAACATAAACTTAAGGTGTTTTTGCATCTTTTCACTGCACATAAAGCTATGCCTTAAGCCTTTTATTATTTCCTTTTCCTCAGGTGTGAGTGAAAAGGGGTTTCCTTTATGGACTGTGGGGAATTCGTGGGTATTTAGCTTGTAGCCGCACCAGGTCATATTCGAAAATTCTATTTTGTCAAGTCTGGTCTTTTCCGCCATCATATAGTCCTGTTCCGACTGCATAAGCATATCCTCCAGCTTAAAGCGTATTACGGATATGGCTTTGTACATTTTTTGAGTTGTGTCATTTCCAGAGTAGTTTTCATTTGCAAAATGCTCAAGATGACGCAGGCTTATGCCATAGCCCTCTTCAAGAAAGGCTGTATTTTCGTACTTGAGGCTATTGGCAACAACTACTGCAATACACACCTCAGATCCCATCATGGCACCCATCCACACAACATCGTGGTTGCCCCACTGCAAATCGATGTTCTTTATATTATAAAGGGTATCTAATACAATATCGGGTCTTGAGCCTCTGTCAAAAACATCGCCCACTATGTGCAGATGGTCTATGGAGAGATTTCTTATAACGGATGCTATTTCTATAATAAAATCACGGGAGCAGCCAAGACTTATTATTGTCTCTATGATTTTGTTATAATAATTTTCTTTGTTTATATTTTTTGAATCGCAATTTAAAAGCTCGTCGATTATGTACGCATATTTTTCCGGCAGTGATTTTCTCACCTTTGAACGAGTATATTTGGCACAGACTACTCTGCATATTTCAATTAGTCTTAAAAGATTTTTCTCAACCCATTTATTATCTTTAAAGTTTTTTTCGTGAACTCTCTCAGGGTAATAAATGAGATTTGCAAGCTGTATTTGTTCTTCTGTCGAGAGTTCATCTTTATACACATCGTGAATTTTTGCTCTTATAACTCCCGACGCCGTGCGCATAACATGTGTAAAATGCTCGTGCTCGCCGTGAATATCACTTATAAAGTGTTCTGTACCTTTGGGAAGGCTCAATATTGCCTGAAGATTGATGATTTCGGACATAACATCTCTTTTTGTGGGCCATTTTTCCGCAAGCATTCTGTAATACTTTAATTCATCAAAAATACTCATAATATCTCCCTATTGGTTTCAACACGAACAAATAATATATTTTCTTTTATGATAATTACAATTCTATATATTGTAGCACATTTTTTGTATAAATGCAATCTTTTGAAATCATAAATTTGGTGTTTTTTAGTCAAAAAAGGATGCAATATATGTCATATTGCACCCTTTTTAATCATATTTTTGAAAAGTCCGCTGCGGAGTGTTTGCATATAGGGCATACAAAATCTGAGGGGAGTGGGTCTCCCTCATAAATATAACCGCAGATTTCACATCTGTAGCCAAGTCGGATCGTAGCCATGTCGTTCTGTGAGCCAAGGAGTTGTA
>JAZNFW010000023.1:0-6370 GCA_045576175.1 Clostridia bacterium
TAAAAGACTCTATCTTCACTTTTAAGTATTTTTTACAAAATAAATTTAAAACACACTTTGTGTTGTTAGCTTTGAAATTTTCTTCAAAAATGATATAATATATTGACTTTTGCCCTTTTAAAATCGTCTAATAGATGTAAAGGTCTTTACAAAGGTGAAAGGAGGACTCAATTTGTACGAATTGTTCGAGCAGAGATATAAAGAATGTGAAAAGTCGTTGTTCTTGGTTGCAATTGGTTATCTGCGCAATACCGAGGACGCAAAAGACTGTCTTCAGGAAGCCGTATTGTCTGCGCTTAAATCATACAGCACTTTAAGGGACAAGAACTATTTTAAGACATGGCTCACGAGGATAGTAATCAACAAGAGCAAAGACTATTTGAAGAAACAAAGATTTACTGAAGAATTGACAGACAATCTAAATGTATTTTACGATATGCCATTAGATGAAATCGGCATAATGGACTGTATATGCAAACTAAATCCTCAATTGTCAATATACATAACCTTAAGGTTCTATAATGATATGACTTACGACGAGGTTGCACGCACATTGAAAAAGCCTGTTTCAACTGTAAAATACAAAACGCAAAAGGCATTAAAGGAATTAAAATCACTTTTGGAAGGAGATGCAAATAAATGAAACTGTCTGAATTGGAAATCAAATTAAGAAAACACGCAAGTACAACAAAAAGTGTCATGCAACCTCCTTTCGACCTAGAAGAAGAAATCAAAAATATGGAGGAGCACGCTATGAGTAAACCTAAAAGCATTATGAAAAAAACCGTAGCAATCGCCGCAGTATTGGCACTTTGCATTATAGCCCTTACAATCACCCCTTTGGCAAATGGAATTAAAGGTTTTTTCAGCGACATCATTCGCTTTGACGGAGCCATAACCGGAACGCAATATGAAAACGCAACTAATGATATTAAAGTGGATGTTTTAGAATTGACAACAGATAATGGTAATGTAATTATCCCTTTAGACCTAACCTTTGAAAATCCAACAGAAGCACCGTTTCCATATATACAGGAAGTTTCAATTGCTGAATATAAAATAGTGGACAGCCAAAATAAAAAAATTGTGAAAGCAAAGCTTTCTGCACAAGAAGGAAATAAGGGAACTGTAAATAACGGCATGGTACTAGTCAACCTTTCAGTTGACAATTCTAAACTCAAATACGGCGAGGAATACGCTATAATAATAGAAAAGCTATTTGGTCATTCAAAAGCCGACGCACCACTTCATATAACAGGAACATGGAGATGTAAATTTGTAAGGTAAAACGCCTCATTAGAAATAACCTTTATTTGAATTATAAAAAGCAATTGAACATTTCAAAGTTCAATTGCTTTTTTCTTCACATATCTTGTGCATCATATAGTCTTTATATCAAACAGCTTTGCGGTATTGTTACAAAGTATGTCCTCACGCTGTTTTTTCGTGAGTTTTATCTGCATAAACTTTTCGATTTCGTCTTTGGGCTCCCACATGGGATAGTCTGTACCAAAGAGAACACGCTCAGTTCCATAGTAAGATATAAGCTCTTTTGCCTTTTGGGGAGTCATAGCGTAAAGCGAAGAAGAGCAATCAACATAAAAGTTTTCGTAATTACTGAGTTTTTGTGTAGCTTCCTCCCAAATAGACCAACCGCCAAAATGTGCACCTATAACGGTTAAATCCTTATAAATATCAAGAATGGGCATCATTCTGTTTGGATTTGAAAAATCGTAACGGTGGTCGCCCGTATGAATGAGTATCGGCAGTCTTCCCTCACAAAGCTCATATATTTTGAGCATACGATAATCATCTATTTTGAACTGCTGTATGTCGGGATGAAGCTTTACACCCTTTAAGCCAAGACTAATTATTTCATTAACATCTGCCTCGATGTCCTCGCTATCAGGATGTAGTGTACCCAAGCCGGTAAATTTACCTTGGCTTTCTTCAACAGAGTTTGCAATAAAATTATTGATGCTGGAAACCTGCTTTGGAGTTGTAGCGACAGACTGAACTACAAAATGTTCTATACCTGCATTTGTGCCATATTCTAAAAGTGTGGATATTTTGCCATCCAAAAACATTGGGATGCTATAGAAATGACCAGTGCTGTCCGATGCTTTTTGGGCAATCTTGTCGGGATATATATGACAGTGAGCATCTATTATTTTGTATTTTTTCATTATATTCATCGCCTTTCAAGAAGCCCAAATCATTTTTTTAAACCCAACTTTTCGGCTGATTCATCACGCATTTTGTACTTTAAGATTTTACCTGCCGCATTCATTGGAAATTCATCTACAAACAAAAAGTATTTAGGAACTTTGTGTCTTGCAATAGAAGCATTACCAAATTCACGCATCTCATTTTCGTCGGATGCTTCGCCTTTGTGAAGGATAATCCATGCACAACATTCCTCGCCATATCTTTCATCGGGAACGCCTACCACCTGAACATCACGAACCTTTGGATTTGTAAGGTAGAATTCTTCAATCTCTCTTGGATAAAGGTTTTCGCCACCACGGATAATCATATCCTTTAATCTTCCGGTTACCTTGTAGTATCCGTCAGGAGTTCTCATACAAATGTCTCCGGAGTGGAGCCAACCTTCTGCATCTATTGCCTGTGCTGTTGCTTCGGGCATTTTGTAGTAGCCCTTCATAATATTAAAGCCTCTTGCAACAAATTCACCGCTTTCGCCATCGGGAAGTTCCTCGCCTGTTTCGGGGTCGATAATCTTGCACTCAACACCCGGAAAAGCACTACCGACGGTTTCGACTCTATGGTCAAGGTCTTCGTTTACCTCACCCATTGTACATCCGGGAGATGCCTCGGTCTGTCCGTAAACAGAAATAATCTCACGCATATTCATTTCCACAGAAGCACGGCGCATAAGGTCTGCCGGACAGTTTGCACCTGCCATAATGCCTGTTCTTATATACGAAAAATCTGTTTTAGCAAAATCGGGATGATTAAACATGGCGATAAACATTGTGGGAACACCGTTAAAGCAGGTGATTTTCTCGTCATTCACACAAGCAAGTGCCGATTTTGGCGAGAAATACGGAATGGGACAAAGTGTACCGCCGTGTGTCATCATAGATGTCATAGAAAGCACCATACCAAAACAATGGAACATAGGAACCTGAATCATCATACGGTCTGCAGTAGACAAATCCATCCTGTCTCCAATGGTTTTACCGTTGTTTACAATATTGCGGTGAGTGAGCATAACACCCTTGGGGAAACCTGTTGTTCCCGATGTGTACTGCATATTGCAAACATCATCGCTCTTAACAAGAGAAGCTCGTCTTCTCACCTCTTCACGCGGAACAAGTGAAGAACGGGTGAGCATCTGCTCCCAAGTGAGACAGCCATCCATAGAAAATCCTACTGTTACAACATTTCTTAAGAAAGGCAGATTTTTAGAATACAATGGCTTGCCGGGCTCTAAATTTTTAAGTTCAGGGCAAAGCTCCTCGATTATTTCTTTGTAGTTGATATCCTTGCAATACTCAATCATTACGAGAGTATGTGTGTCGGACTGCTTTAAAAGATATTCAATCTCGTGAATTTTGTATGCGGTATTAACGGTAACTAAAACCGCACCGATTTTGGTTGTTGCCCAGAATGTAATAAACCACTGGGGCACATTTGTTGCCCAAACAGCGACATGGTCTCCGGCTTTTACACCCAAAGAAATAAGCGCTGCAGCACATTCGTCAACATCGCGTCTAAACTGCTCATATGTTCTTGTGTAATCAAGTGTAGGATATTTAAAAGCATACTGGTCAGGGTATTTTTCTACCATTGTATCGAGCACCTGAGAAAATGTTGCATCAATAACATCATACTTTTTCCATACAAAAGTTCCTGTCTTGTCTCTGTTGTAATATACTTTGTCGAAAGATTTTTTCTCGCGGTTAAGCTGTGAAATATAATTTGCAAAATGTGTAAGAACTATATCCGCATCTTGTATTTCTTCATTCCAAGCCGCACAAATATAGCCTTCATAGTTAAGAGATGAAAGCGCACCGATGAGCTTTGCAACATCAAGCTCACCTTCGCCAATAAGCACTGTTTTACCGTCCTTCATATCGCCAAGGCGGACATACTTAATGTACGCACCGAGTGTTTTGATTGTTGCTTCGGATGTCTCGCCGGCATCAAAATGTGTACCTCTTACATTCCATGAAACACCTATTGCTGCAGAGGAGAAATGGTTTATTATATCAATTACATTTTCGGTGTTTGCAAGGTATCCGACTGTCTCGAACAAAATATTTACATCTGTGTTTTCTGCTTTCTTGATAGCCTCTGAAAGTTTTTCGTCAAGGACATCAAAAGAAACATTTTTTTCTATGTGCAAAATAATATTTGAAATTCCCGATGATGCAGCCATATCCACATATTTTGCAATTAAATCAGCTGTTGTGTTTTCGTCGTCAACACTGCCCGGCATACGAAGTGCCGAAACAGCAAGATTTCTGTTTACAAGCTTTCTTTTGGCATCGGCTATTCGATCACGTCTTAATATACTGTCGTGATGGGAGCTTCTTTCTTTAAGGGCATCGTATATTTCAAAGCCCTCAAATCCGTAATCAAAGGCATAACGGCAAGTATCAAGAAAGGATGCTCGGCTCACATTCTTGGTTGAAAATACTAACTTCATATTACGCCTCCTCAAATACAATTTTGTTAAGTGCATTTATATATGCTCTGATGCTTGCAGCAACAATATCGGTAGATGTTCCGTTGCCTGAATAGAGTTTGCCGTTGTTTCGAAGTCTTACGAGCGCAGAGCCTAATGCTTCCTTGCCTTCGGTTACAGCCTGAACCTGAAAATCATCAAGCTCATAATGATGGCCTATACACTGTTCTATAGCTCTAAAAGCCGAATCAATAGGGCCTTCTCCGTTACTTACACCACATATGATTTCATCGTTACATTTGAGTGTGACCTGGCTCATTGAGTTTGACAAGTTGGAGCTTGTTGTGGTGTATGCTTCAAAATGGTATGTTGAAGGAGCCTGCATAGCAGAACTTGCAATTAATGCTTCGAGCTCTTTTGAGCCTACAGCACCCTTCTTTTCACACACATGCATAAGAGCCTTGTATACATTTCCAACATCCAAGTCAGAAAGCTCATAACCAAGAACAACAGCTGCCTGTGTAACCTGTGCTATAGAAGAATCGGAGTCGAGCAAAATCTTTTTCTTGTCACTTACAGCTTTTTCGGATTCATATGTTTCGTGGTTTATATTTGTGAGCATATCGTCTATGCTGGAATGGATTTTTGTGGTATCTAGCTCAACTTTAGCATCAATCTGTGAAGCACAAACGCTTATTGCATCAGAAAATTCTCCTGTTAAGAGAACATCCTTTCCTGCCATAGCACATTTGATGCCATCGGCACCATTTACTATGGAACTAAAAGCGGATGCAACGCCCATATTGATACGGTCGGAAGGCTGTACATACACAGGTATACTTACTGCCTCTTTAACCTTTAAAGCTAATTTTCCAATTTCATCGGGGGTTGACACGCCTGCATTATCACAAACGGTTACAATAGTTGCACCGTTTGCTGCTGCCTCTTTTACCGCTAAGATAAGGAAATCTTCATCAGCTCTTGTTGCATCAAGGGCAGAAAATTCCACATCGCTGCAATATGCTTTTGCCTCTTTTACAAGCTCTGCAATTTTTTCGAGCATAACGGCCTGTTTTACATGGTATGTATATTCCATCTGGATTGTTGATACAGGGAGTTCAATCTGAAGACGAGGTTTTTTTGCATCCTTAATGCATTCCCAAATAGATGCAACATCCTCTTTGTTAAAGCCAACAGGGATAGCAAGAGTAGCATTTTGAACATTCTGTGCAATAGTTTTATATATAATTGCGTCCTCACGGAAGTTTTTTACAGTCGGCAATTCGATAGCATCTGCTCCAAGAGTGTCTGCACAGTTTGCTATTGCTGATTTTTCACGAAAGAGCAGCGAAACTTCGCGGTCCTCTGAAAGATTTTTGAGTGTAATGTCTGCAACGTGGATTGTTTTCATATTTGAAAACTCCTTTCAAGTTATAAAATATAGAATAAGATTTTCAAAGCAAAAAAACGCTTTCATCTCTTCGCTGTATCAAAGAGACGAAAACGTTGAAATCTAAGCGTTTCCGCGGTACCACTCTTCTTCATCCATTAGGGATGCCCTTTAGATGCTAACACATCTTAACTCTGTTACGGGAGTTCCCGTCTGCCCCTACTGCAAATGTTCACGGCAGCCGCTCTGCGGTGAGTTCTGCAAATCTTTCCCAATGCCTCGCACCAACCGGCATCTCAAGTCGGAGGCCAAGCGGTCTTAGGAAG
>JAZNFW010000024.1:0-4026 GCA_045576175.1 Clostridia bacterium
CCCGATTCGCTTGGACCTCGTGTGGCAGAGGGGATAGATGTAAAGTCTCCATCACAAAAAGCGGATGTTCGTCTTTGTGCAGTCAGCCCCGGAGTTCTGGGAATAACGGGCATAGAATCGGGAGATATAGTTATGGGCATATCCGATAAACTAAAACCCGACATTATAATAGCCATAGATGCTCTGGCATCACGCAGTATGCACAGGATTTGTACCACCATACAAATCGCAGATACGGGCATTACCCCCGGTGCAGGCGTAGGCAACAGGCGTCAGGGCTTAAACAAGGAGACTACGGGAGTTCCTGTAATAGCAGTAGGCGTTCCCACAGTGGTAGATGCATCCACAGTTGCAAATGATTCCTGTGAATATATACTGGATGCACTTTCTGAAAAGGTAGGTTTTTCCGATGTTTTGTTAGATGACAACAAACGCTATGCAATTATAAAACAGATACTAAGCCCGTATTTCGGAGAACTTATAGTTACCCCTTCGCAGATAGACTGTGTTATAACAAAGGTGGCAAATCTTATTGCGGACGGCATTAATGATTTGGAGCATAAATTAAGCGGAAAATAAATATATATGTAGTAGCTTTCAACAACAGAGGAGGTAGAAATGTGATAAAATCCAAAGCGAAAAGAAGTTATGATGTAAAGAGCTTTTTAAGTAAAAATAAAACAAAAAGGAGCTTTGTTGCCTTTACGCTTACCGGTGCGAGCATAAGACTTATGGTAGCGGTTATACTTTTTATGTTAATTGTGCCTATTGCTTTTTCTGCACTACGGGGCACAGGCTTTTTTGATACTTTGGTTAGGACGGGCGTTTCCTACGCCCATCCTTTTTTTAAAAGCGAAAAAAAGACCTTTTCGGGAACAAAGGTTATTCTGTTAAATTTAGTTTCGCCTCTTTTTGAGGAAAAACAAATAGTGATGGAGAAAAAATTAGAACTCCCCAAAATAAGCATTGTGGAAAAAAATGTGTATTCCAACAGTCTGGATATCAAAAACGAAACAGAGTACAACATAGATGTACCCGCTATGCTAAATGAGTCTTTCGCTATATCAACAAACAAACCCAAGGTTCTTATTGTACATACTCACGGGAGCGAAAGCTACACACAAAGCAAAAAATACTCCTACACACCAAACGGAAATTACCGCACGCAAGATTTAAACTACAATGTGGTAAGAGTAGGAGAGGAGCTTGCCAAAAACCTTGAAAAAAATGGAATAGATGTCATACACGACAAAACTATAAACGATTATCCCTCATATAACGATTCGTACAACAAAACCGCAAAAATAATACAAAAGCATATAGAAAAAGACCCAGACATAGCCTTTGTGTTTGATATACACAGAGATGCCGTGGGAGAGGGCGACAATGTAGTAAAATTCGTTTCGGAGGTAAGGGGCGAAAATACTGCACAGGTTATGATAGTGTGCGGAACAGATACAAATCTCGAAAATCCCGATTGGATGGAAAACCTAAAGCTCGCTCTTAAAATTCAGAGTAAGTTCGAAACCGACTATCCCGGATTTTTAAGACCGCTCAACTTAAGAAAGGAAAGGTTCAATATGCATCTTACAACCGGCTCGCTCCTTTTTGAAGTGGGAACTAACGGTAATACTCTAGACGAAGCACTTGCTTCGGCACGGTTTCTTGCAGAGGGACTATCGGATATAATAAATAAAATTTCACAATAGTATTGAATTTGTTTCTTTAAAGATGTATAATGCTAAAGGTGGTCTAAAATAAAAGACCACCTTTAACATTGTCTTGATTTTTTAAAATCAAATCTATTTAAGTCAGCCGACAACTAATATTATGTGTATAAAAAATCTTCTTATGCAATAATTCTGAGTTTTTTATGAAAATTTATGCAATTATATGTAAAATTGTATATTTTGCCGGATATGACAGATAAAAGGCACTCGATTTATGAAATTTAACTATGGATTTTTATAAATAAATGTTGTATAATTATACAAAAGATAGTTTGGAGGGATTGTTTTGGCAAAGACAGGTATAGAAGAAATCATACAAAATGATAAAAAATATTATATGAATACATTTGGTTCCAGAACTCCGCTTTGCTTTACAGAGGGAAAAGGAATTTGTCTTACGGATATTTCCGGTGAGGTCTATAAGGATTTCTTTGCCGGCATAGCAGTGAGTGCACTCGGTCACTCTCATCCACGCCTTAAGGAAGCAATATGCGACCAGGCAGGAAAGGTGCTTCATACCTCCAGTGTGTACTACATAGAAAATCAAGCAAACCTTGCCAAAAAGCTCTGTGAACTTTCCGATTTTGACAAGGCATTTTTTGCAAGCACAGGCGCTGAGTCAAACGAGGGTGCCATAAAGCTTGCAAGAAAGTATTTTTATAATAAGGGTATAGACAGATACGAAATCATCACATTAAATAAATCCTTCCACGGCAGAACAATAACTACTGCAACCGCAACAGGACAGGATAAGTACAAGGCTCCCTACAAACCTCTAACACCCGGATTTGTACATATAGACATAAACGATATCGATGCCTTAAAGTCTGCGGTAAATGAGCACACAGCGGCAATTATGATAGAATTCATACAGGGCGAGAGCGGTGTTCATCCTGTAACAGAGGAATTTGCAAAGGCAATAAGAGACATATGCGACAGCGAGGGAATCCTGTTTATCGACGACGAGGTGCAGACGGGCATAGGAAGAACAGGCGAAATGTTTGCCTATCAGAATTACGGCATTGTTCCTGACATTATGACTCTTGCCAAGGCACTTGGCGGAGGAGTACCTATAGGTGCTGTTTTGGCAAAGGACTTTGTGGCATCGGCATTTACTCCGGGCGACCATGGTACCACCTTTGGCGGTAACCCGCTGAGCACAAGAGCAGGACTTACTGTGTTGGAGGTAATGGAAGAGGAAAATCTCTGTTCTAACGCCAAGGAGATTGGCTCATACATAATGAAAAGAATAGAGCAAGAGCTTTCTCACATAGTAGCTGAAGTTCGCGGTATGGGACTTATGATTGGTGTAGAGCTCAAGGAGCCATTTGCCAAGGATATAAACATATATCTTTTAAATGATTCCCCCTATTTTGTGGGGGTTATAGGGGAGCCAATATTTAGAATAGTGCCCCCGCTTATAATAACAAAAGAAGATGCCGATGGCTTTATAGAGGCACTTAAAAAATCAGTTTAAGGAGAAAAACTATGAAACTCTTACTAAGTTTATATGATTTATCTACCGAAGAAATAGAAAACATACTCGACCTTGCAATAAAGCTTAAGGCAGACAACAAAGCCGGCAGAACACATCATCTGCTTAAGGGCAAGAGTCTTGGTATGATATTTGCAAAATCCTCCACAAGAACAAGAGTTTCCTTTGAGGTTGGTATGTATCAGCTTGGCGGTCAGGCACTCTATCTTAACAGCAACGATATCCAGCTTGGAAGAGGCGAGAGCATATATGACACTGCAAATGTTCTTTCAAGATTCTTAGACGGCATTATGATAAGAACCTTCGACCAGAAGGACCTCGAGGATTTGGCTCAGTACGGCTCTATAAGCATTATAAACGGACTTACCGACCTTTTGCATCCTTGCCAGATACTTGCAGACTTCCAGACTATATATGAGCACAAAGGAAGATTAAAGGGAAAGACCGTATGCTATGTGGGTGACGGTAACAATATATCAAACTCTCTTCTTTACGGATGCACAAAGCTTGGAATGAATATAAATGTTGCAACACCAAAGGGCTATGAGTGCGACGGAGAGGTTACCGAAAGAGCACTCGAAACTGCCAAAAAGACAGGTTCCAAGGTTATTTTAACACAGGACCCCAAGGAAGCTATTTTGGGAAGTGATGTAGTAATCACGGATACCTGGGTAAGTATGGGTCAGGAAGATGAGAAGCAGGAGAGAATAAAAATCTTTAAGGATTACACAGTAACCAAGGAGCTCTTTGATATGGCAGACAGCGAGGCTATATTTATGCACTGCTTGCCCGCATACAGAG
>JAZNFW010000025.1:0-1723 GCA_045576175.1 Clostridia bacterium
TAATTGAAAAATTTTAATTGACCTTTTCATAAAAAACCTCTATTAAAGTAATCTTATAAAAAGTATATTCATAACTACAAAAACTATGCAAAATGAAGGGCAGGAGAATGAAGTGAACCCAAAAGTTTAGACAAAATTAAATATTAAGTTATTTGCGAATGAGCTCGGTATTTAACTGGGCTCATTCCTTTTAATTTGAGAGAGATTCGCTCGTTATTGTAGTAATGTATGTATTCCTCCAACTTTTCAATGAATCCCCGAGGGGATTCAAATTTTTCGCCGTAATACATCTCGACCTTAAGCCTGCCAAAGAAGTTTTCCATTATGCCATTGTCCATACAATTACCTTTTCTTGACATACTTTGTATAATGTTGTGTTCGGCAAGTAGTCGTTGATATTCGTAATGTTGGTATTGCCAGCCTTGGTCTGAATGGAATAAAGGTCGAGCATCAGCAGGAAGCTTTTCAAACAAACCATTTAACATATCTCTAACTTGCTGCAAGTTAGGACTGGTGGAAATAGCATAAGAAACGATTTCACGATTGTACATATCTAATACAGGAGAAAGGTACACCTTTTCATCGCCTACCTTAAATTCTGTAACATCTGTGGTTAGCTTTTCAAAAGGCTTGTCTGCATAAAAATCTCTATGTAACAGATTATCTGCAACCTTACCAACCTCTCCCTTGTATGAATGATATTTACCGTTTTTGCTTTGCTTACCACGCAAATTAAGGGATTTCATCAATTTTAGTACTGTTTTATGGTTAATTGCATAGCCTTTTGCTTTCAATACAGCACAAATTCTTCGGTAACCGTATCTTCCCTTGTTGCTATTGTATATTTCCAATATATCTTCTTTTTCGCTTTCGTATTTGTCTTTATCTTTCTGTTTCAGATAGTAATAGTATGTGCTTCTTGCTATACCGGATAGCTCTAACAAATCTTTAAGCGGATACCTTTGCCTTAGCTCAGCAATTATGAACGCTTTTTGCCGTTCTTTTGCTCTTCCGCAAGAACTAAGGCACTCAGTTTTTTTAAGTATTCTATCTCCATTCTGAGTCTTTGGTTCTCTGCAATTAAATCTTCTTTTACCTTTTTGTCAAGTTTGGGAGGACGCCCTTTTTTGCTTCCGTAAGATTTGCCTCTGCGTTCTTTCATTAGACCTTCGGCTCCTTCTTCTAAGAATATACGTTCCCACCTTTGAACTCGATGTATGTAGTTTGGCTCTTTGCCTTTCGCTTCTTCCCAATACTTTCGTACTGTTTCTCTGTAGCTCAAATGGTGTTCTCGCATATCCATTTTAACACACATCTTGAATTCTGTCGAGTACCTTCTGTTTTCTCTTCCTGTTTTACCCATAAAAAATATGCACCTCCAAAAGTGTCTAACTTTTGGGGTGCATATCAATCCTTGTGGGTGTGTCTTTAATTTCTTTATTTATTTGTTAATTGCACGTAGGTTATCTGATCAGCAAGCTCGTAGCTTTGGCTAAGGATATTACCGTTTGCGTCCTCATAACCGTGAATATATCTGACAACTGCTCCGTCATCATTTGTGGTTACGGTATAAAGGTTCATTGAAAGAAGTGCGTTTTTATTAACTTCCTTACTCCAATCACCCGTAAGCTTAAAATCAAAGCCCGTGTATGAATCTTTAGTTAAATCAACTTGAACTGTATTCTCAGTTACTCCGTAAGGATTTGAATTATTTGCAGCGGCA
>JAZNFW010000026.1:0-3552 GCA_045576175.1 Clostridia bacterium
ATCAACTGTTTGTTTTTGAATTATCTGTCCTTCCTACAAGGTAATCTATGGAAACATCAAAATAATCTGCTATTTTGATTAGTTCATTTATACCGGGTTCTCTTTCTCCAGTTTCGTATCTGCTTATTGTATTTTGACTTGTGTTTAAATCCAAAGCCATTTTCAATTGGGAAATACCTTTTTCTTTTCTCAATTTCTTGATTCGCATAGAATCACCCCTTGACACAATTATCCCATAATGGTATAATGAAAATATCCCAATACGGTATATTTAGGAGGAATGTAAAATGAAATGCAAAAAATGCGGACAAGAGATTGACAACAAAGCGGTTGTATGTACAGGTTGCGGTTGCAAAATAAAGAAACCTATATATAAAAGATGGTGGCTTTGGTTAATAGTACTTATTGTAATAGTGGCTGCATCAAGCACATCGAAAAATACGGACACAAGCGTTAGTAAAAAAGAAGTATCTGATTCATCAAAAGAAATAGTATATGAAGTTGTAGATTTGCAGGTGATGTACGATGAATTGGATGCCAACGCTATGAAGGCGGAGAAAAATTATCAAAACAAATATGTGGAATTTGAATGTAAAATAAGCAGTTTTGATAGTGATGGCACATATATAGCTGTAGAACCGGTTAATGCAGATGAGTGGAATTTCATAACATCTAATTGTTACATAAAAAATGATTCTCAGAGAGATTTTTTAATTGAAAAGAATGTTGGAGACACTGTAACCATTAAAGGTAAAATAAAATCCATAGGTGAATTATTAGGTTACTCAGTAGATATCGCAGAAGTATATTAATGCAATAATACAATAAAACCGACAGAATACTGTCGGTTTTATTTTTTACGGTTTTCGATATTATATGTGTAGTAATTTTAACTGGGCTTATTTCCCCTCAAACCTAATCTTTGAAAGCATCAGGTTACCAAAATCGGCTTGTTCGTTTAATGTGCAAACCTCACCGAACATAAATAGTCCAAGGCTTTCTGTGTTGATGCCGGAAGAAAGTGTCCCCTTAAGTCCTGCACAACCAAACACTATAGCATTTTTATCGTCATAGAAAGCCTCAATTCTTTCCTGTGCTTTTTCCTTGGGGAGATATCTAAGCGTCATAGTGTCATCCAAATCTCTGCCGGAAAATAGCTTTCCGTCTCTAATAGACAGGTGAGCATTTACTCCGTTTGCATCGGTAAGGGTAAGATGTTCAAAGTCGGTTTTGTCGATTCCCATCTCCTCTCGCTTTTCGTCATACCACTCTATTGCATTAATGCCGTCTATTTTGTCTATGTACCTTCCCGAAAAAGTAAGGGTGTGCTCGCTTATTATATCATAATGCACATTCTCGCACACTACAGAAATATCGTATCTGTCGTCGAAAATGAGAAACACCGCCGCCTCACCGCGACCTGTAATAAGGGCACTTTCGCCCGTTTGCGGGCAGATTGCACCTGCTCCGCCGGTAAGGGGAGCTTTAACTTTTTGGCAGAGTGCACGGACAAATTCGTTTTCATTTCCTGCATTTCCAAGAAGAACTATGCCTGCCTGCCACTTGCCGTCGGGAACATTTTTTAGAATTTCTTCATATGAGCCGGTAAGCAAATTACCGTTTATATCACAGGGAAAAGTCTTTGCAAGAGAGCATTTTTCGTCCTCGTTTCCGGCAAAGCCGAAGGTGGCAGCACCAAAGTTCTCGTCAGTCTTTGCACAGGGATTGTAGAATGTAAATTTCATTTTTGCACCTCGTCATATTATTTTTAAGCTTCCGATGGCGGAAAACCATACATTTTTCTAAATGCCTTGCCAAAATACAGAGGGTCGTTGTAGCCCACAGAAAGAGCAAGCTCCTTTATTGTGTCAAACTCTCCGCTGTCGATAATGGACTTTGCGTGCGAAAGGCGTTTGGTAATGATATATTCACTGGGAGTTACTCCAAATCTGGAGATAAAAATCTTGCGGAAATATGTGTTGGACACACCGCACAGTGTATGAAGGTTGGCAGTTGTAAGCGAAGAGTCATAGATGTGATTTTTAAGATACTCTACCGCAGGGTCTATGATTTTAAATTTCTTTTTTTCTCCATAGCTGAAGTTTTCCGTAGAAGAAATATGAGAAAGCAGGCTGTAAAACAGTGAAATGCACTTGTACTTGTCTGCGTTGGTACCAAAGTTCCACATATCGTGAAAGTGATTTCTGATATAATCAAGCTCACGGAAGTCTTCCAATTTATAGCAGGTAGGTCGGGGGGTATCGGCAAAATTTCCCTGGAAATAAATAGATGTATATGTTGTGTTCTCGGAAAAAGTCCTGTACGAGTAGGTAGCGCCCTGGGGAATAAACATCACATCGCCCTCTTTTGAGAGTATGCTTTTGTCGCCAAAGTCATACATAATAGAGCCTTTTATTCTAAAGAAAAAGGCGTGAGTTGACCTGTTTTCAATTTTTGCAGAAACTTTGTTAATTCTTCGCAGCGAAGAAATTACTTCTAAATTTTCTATATTATCAAACATAGAACTCACCTCGCTTTCACTACTGTCACACTTATTCTAGCACAGTATTATATAAAAATCAATACAAAGAGTTACAAACTTTCCATATCGTTATATAAATTCCATTTACATATATGGTTTATTTGATATAATGTATTTATAAAATTCAAACTGAGGCGATTTGAGTGAAGAAAAAATTACATATACCGAAAATCGACTATGCATGGGTAGTTGTGGGAATATGCTTTATAATGATTTTTACAAGTTTGGGACTTTGCAGCAGCGGTAGAGGCTTGTATCTTACCGCAATTACAGGGGCTTTGAATATTCCCAGGGGTGCATTTTCTTTAAACAACACCTTCCGTTTTATTACCACGACTGTGGCAACTATGTTTTTTGGACAATTTGTGCGTAAATTCGGCACCAAAAAACTTATTTTGGCAGGATTTTTGTTCCTTATAGCATTTGCCATTATAAATGCCACCGCAACAAGTCTTATTGCCTTTTATATTGGAGGCATTTTCCTAGGCATAGGTCTTGCGTGGACGGGTACTACTATGGTCAGCACAATCATTAATAGATGCTGCCATAAAAACAAAGCTACAATCACGGGCATAACCTTAAGTGCCAACGGAGTAGGCGGAGCTATTGCAATTCAGATTTTGTCACCGATTATATTCCAGGAGGGCAATCCTTTTGGATATCAGGATTCATACAAATTGGTAGCACTTCTACTTGCGATAACACTTGTTTTGATTTTGATTTTATATCGTGAACCGTCAAATGACGAAAGCGATACCACTGTCGGCAAAAAGAAAAGAAAAATCCGTGGCGAAGGCTGGGTGGGTATCTCGTATAACGAGGCAGTAAAAAAGCCGTTTTTCTACATAATCTTGGTATGCGTATTCCTCACCGGAATGGTTCTGCAAGGCCTTGGCGGTATAGCAACTCCTCATATGTACGACCTCGGCATCGATGTGGATTTTGTTGCTCTGCTTGGCAGTATGGGAGCTTTGCTGCTTACGCTTTCCAAATTTTTGACAGGCTATATC
>JAZNFW010000027.1:0-11866 GCA_045576175.1 Clostridia bacterium
TCGCCGAATATTGCACGAAGAAGTCTCTCCTCAGCAGAAAGCTCGGTTTCACCCTTGAGTGTAACCTTACCTATAAGGATATCTCCTGCTCTTACCTCGGCACCGATTCTTATGATACCTCTTTCATCGATATCCTTAAGAGCATCTTCGCCGACATTGGAAATATCTCTTGTTATTTCTTCGGCACCAAGCTTGGTGTCTCTTGCTTCACATTCATATTCTTCTATATGGATAGATGTAAATACATCTTCCTTAACGAGTCTTTCGTTTATAAGGATAGCATCCTCGTAGTTGTAACCTTCCCAAGTCATAAAGCCTATGAGAATGTTCTTACCAAGTGCTATTTCGCCGTCTGCAGTAGAAGGACCGTCGGCAATTATATCGCCCTTTTTAACCTTTTCGCCGCATACAACGATAGGTCTCTGGTTGATACAGGTGCTCTGGTTGGAACGAAGGAACTTTATGAGCTTGTAGGTCTCGATATGACCGCCCTTGCCCTTTATAACAATTTCGTCTGCACCAACGCTTATTACCTCACCGTCTTCTCTTGCGAGAACGCACACACCCGAATCCTTTGCCGCCTTGTATTCCATACCGGTACCTACGATAGGTGCTTCGGTCTTTAAGAGCGGAACTGCCTGACGCTGCATGTTGGAGCCCATGAGAGCACGAACGGCGTCATCGTTTTCAAGGAAGGGAATCATAGCTGTAGCTACAGACACAATCTGTCTGGGCGATACATCTATAAAGTCAACCTGTGAGGGAGCAACCTCTATAAATTCGTCTCTGTATCTAACGATAACGGTGTCGTTTTCAAAGCTTCCGTCTGCTTTGAGCTTTTCGGACGCAGGAGCAACCATATAGTTGTCCTCGATGTCGGCTGTCATATAAACAACCTCGTCCTCAGCCTTTAAGGTCTCCTTGTTAAACTTTCTGTAAGGAGCTTCAATAAAGCCGTATTCGTTGATTTTTGCATAGGATGCAAGTGAGTTTATAAGACCGATGTTGGGACCTTCGGGAGTTTCGATAGGACACAATCTCGCGTAGTGGGAATGGTCAACCTCTCGAACTACGAAGCCGGCTCTTTCTCTGGAGAGGCCGCCGGGACCTAATGCAGAGAGTCTTCTCTTGTGAGTAAGCTCTGCAAGGGGGTTTGTCTGGTCCATAAACTGTGAAAGCTGTGAAGAACCAAAGAATTCTTTGATAGCGCTTACAACAGGTCGGGAGTTAATGAGTGCCTGGGGAGTTACAGATTCCAGATCCTGAATAGTCATTCTTTCTCTTACAACTCTCTCAAGTCTGGAAAGACCGATTCTAAACTGGTTCTGAAGAAGCTCGCCTACTGCACGCAGTCTTCTGTTGCCCAAATGGTCAATATCATCTGTGGAGCCAATACCGTACTGGAGTCCAAGGTGATAGTTGATGGATGCAAATATATCATCATTTATGATGTGCTTGGGAATAAGCTCATCTCTTCTCTGAGCTATTGCATTTTTAATGTCTTCCTCGTTTGTAAACTCATCGAGTATTTCAGAAAGAACCTTAAAACGCACAAGCTCGTCTATTTCAAGAGAGGATATATCAAAGCTTACAAAATCCTTTATGTCTACCATGCCGTTGGAGAAGATCTTAACTTCCTTGCCGTCTATGGTAACAAAGGCTTCGTTAACACCTGCTCTTGCAATCTTTTCTGCATCATCTATGCTTAAGATATCGCCTGCAGATGCAAGGATTTCGCCTGTCATAGGATCTATGATATCCTTTGCGAGAGTTCTGTTTTTAAGTCTCTGGGAAAGGGCAAGCTTTTTGTTGAATTTGAAACGGCCCACCTTGGAGATGTCGTATCTCTTTGCATCGTAGAAGAGTGTGCTAAGAAGAGATGTGGCACTCTCTACCGTGGGGGGCTCGCCGGGACGGAGCTTTTTGTATATTTCTATAAGAGCTTCCTCGCTGTTTGTTGTGGCATCCTTTTCCAAGGTTACCGCCAAGGTATTGTCGTAGCCGTAGAGCTCTAATATTTCTTCGTTTGTATTAAGACCAAGTGCTCTTATAAGAACTGTTACAGGAAGCTTTCTTGTTCTGTCTATACGCACAGAAAATACGTCATTAGAATCGGTTTCGTACTCAAGCCATGCACCGCGGTTGGGGATAACGGTAGCATTGTAGAGTTCTTTACCGATTTTGTCGTGTTGCATATCAAAATAGATGCCGGGAGAACGCACAACCTGGCTTACGATAACACGCTCTGCACCGTTGATGATGAAAGTACCGGAATCTGTCATAAGCGGGAATTCGCCCATGAAAATTTCCTGTTCCTTAACCTCTCCAGTCTCGTTGTTGATAAGTCTTACCTTAATCTTGAGAGGCTTGGAATATGTAGCATCTCGTGCTTTACATTCCTCAATGGAGTACTTCGGATTTTCATCAAGATAGTAATCATCGAATTCCAAGACAAGATTTCCGGAAAAATCACAAATAGGAGATACATCATGGAGTACCTCTTTAAGTCCTTTGTCGATGAACCAATCATATGATTTCTTCTGCACCTCAATTAAGTTTGGCATCTCGAGAACTTCCTCCACCTTGGAGTAGCTCATTCTCTGATTTTTGCCAAGCATGATAGGATGTGGTCGTTTCATCAAAATAATCACCTCATGTTATTTTTTGCAACCCTGTAACACTTATTGTAAAATTAAAAAATTTCTTATAATATTACCAAAATTTTCTGTATTTATGCACTCTCCGAGGGTATAATGCACAAATATCAATCTACCAAAAAAGATACAATTGCAATTTATAATAATAACACAGTTTTTTCAATATGTCAAGGATAAATTTTACATATTTTACAAACAAATTTGTGGGTATTGTATCTTTTAAAATTCGTCTTCTATAGTATTATAAAATCGTCATTAAAGCCTTTATCGAGTATCTCTTTGGCGTATTCTTTTGCCAGTTTAAGACTGTGCAGTTTGTAGTTTCCGCACTGGATGGGATTTTCGGCAGGAATTTTCTCTGCATTCATTACATCGCCAAGTGACTTTATAACTGCGTCCTTTACTTTGGACACCTCGGGGCTTCCCCACACTGTGAGGTAGAAGCCTGTTCTGCAGCCCATTGGCGATAAGTCTATAATGGAGTCCATATACTCTCTTATGTATGTTGCCATAAGATGCTCTAATGTGTGTATTCCGCTGCTTTGGAGCTCGTCCTCATTTGGCTGTTTAAAGCGAATGTCGTATTTGGAAACCACATCGCCCTTTTCGCCCTTGTACACCGTACACTGTCTTATAAACGGTGCCTTTACTTTTGTGTGGTCTAGTGTAAAGCTCTCTACAAGTTCTTTTCCTTTTTCGTTCATATATGTCCCCTCCTATTTGTTCTCGTGGTGATGATGGTGCTTTTTGCCTGCATTATCGTACAAGAGCTTGGCAAGTTGCATATCGTTTTCGTCGAACACCACTATTCCGTTATCGGTAAGAAGTCTTGCGGCAACACCCATTCCGGAAATTTTATTGCCGGTAAAGGTGCCGTCATATATCCTTTTGCAGCCACACGAGGGACTGCCCTGCTTTAATATTGCAAAGAGAACATTATTTTCTCTTGCGATTTCAAGTGCTTTTTTTGCACCATCGTGAAAGTTTTGTGTAACATCTTCTCCAAGCGAATTTATAACCTTATCTTTGCAAATCTCGCTGCAAGGACGCGGAGTGGCAAGTCCGCCAAGCACCTCGGGGCACACGCTTACAAGTTCCCCCTTATTTTTCCATTTAAGAAACAAGGGGTGCTTTAAAATATTGTTTGTGCCGTCATACTTGGTGCATTTGCCGTACAGACAGGCCGAAACTAAAATTTTGGGCATATTACACATCTCTCTTTCTGTCGGGAAGTTGTACAAGAATTATTGCTACCATCATAAGTGCACAACCAAAGAGTGCTCTCATAGGCGGCATAATGTGTGAAAATACTGCTCCCGCAAGGAGTGCAAAAAGCGACTCCATGCTCATTATAATGGAAGCGGATGTCGGCTCTGTATCCTTTTGTGCTACAATCTGCAAGGTGTAGGCTACACCCGAGCTTAAAACACCAAGATACAAAAGAGGGCCGATACAGCTTACTATATCATTCCAGGATGGTTTGTCCACAAAGACCATATACACAAGGCTTATAAGTCCCACTACAAAAAACTGTATGCACGAGAGCTTGACCCCGTCCACCTTTGGCGAAAAATAGTCTATAGCCAGTATGTGCATAGCAAAGACGAAGGCACACAGTAAAAGCAAAAGCTCTGCTTTGTCGAAGGCAAATGTTGTGCCCTTTTCCACGCACAAAAAGTACAGTCCAAACACCGCAAAGACAACGCTTACAAGTACGGCAGGGCTTGGCCTCTTGCCCGTAACAAGTCTTAAAAGAGGTACAATGATAAGATACATAGCCGTCATAAAACCCGCCTTTCCCTCATCGGCAGATACAAGTGCCAGGGTTTGCGCAGTGCTCGCCACAAAGAGAATTATCCCGCAAATAATACCGCCTATTATGAGCGTTTTGGGATTGTCTTTTACTACAGTGCCTTTCTTCTTTGAGCGCATATTCATAAAGGCTATTACAGGAAGTAGTGCAAGTGTGCCTATAAACGAACGGATACCGTTAAAGGTGCAAGCATGAAGAACATTTACTCCAAGCCTCTGCCCCACAAAAGCAGTACCCCATATAAATGCGGCAACAAAGAGCATTACGTTGCCTCGCAGTCGTTTGAAATTTGTCATTTGTATCACCGTTTTAATTATTTTTGTGTAATTAATATATTAGTTGTTTTAAGTCATTTTTTCCTTTTTGGGAATAATACCCTATTATAAATATTATTATAATATCAAAAACGCAAAATTTCAAGTGCGATTTTTCTGTGCAATACAAAAACAGTGAGGTTTTGCTTTTTCAAATCCTCACTGTTTTTATTTTATTTCCCTTAACCATATATACTTTTTTTGACATTTTCATAAGAGGCAAATCGTTAAATGAATCGGTGTAGAAATTGTCTATTGCGTCCCCGTATTTTTGTTTAAAAAGCTCTGCCTTTGCTTTTCCAAAGCATACTGTGCCGAGCCTTCCCTTTTCCATATCAAAGGTGGTTGCAATATACTCAGTAACGCCCATACGAGAGAATGCTTCCTTTACAAGTATATCCACATTGGCAGTTACTATTACATCGTCCTTTTTCTGCATTTTGGCATAAAACGGCTTTATCTTGTGCTCATGTTTATCCCAGAATTCTTTTATCTCGGCATCGATATCTTGGAAGAGATTAAAAAAGCTCTCGGTGTAGAATCTGCCCTTTTTTAAAAAGTCATCCTGGTTTATCTTTAGTGTCTTATACAGCACAAGGTCGTACAAAATCCTTGGAATAACGGCTATAAGACGAGGCTTCTTTTTGACACAAAACCAAAAGAAATCCAGTGCGCTTTCACCCTTATATATCGTATTGTCAAAATCGTAAACATTCATTTTTCTGCACCTCTGTATATGAATATAGCACATTTGGGGCATAGAGGTCAACATGCCAAAACAAAAGAATAAAAAGGATGTAAAAAAAGATGCAGAATAAGCGAACTGAGCCGAAGCAAGCCTCGCTTGCGAGGGAGACCCGAAGGCGTACAAAGGTACGTCGAGAGGTGAAGTTCGATTAGAGCTTACAGGCATAAAAAAGCAGGAATCTGCGTTTGCAGATTCCTACCTAAAATAATTGTTTTACTGTATTTTATCACAATAAAATTTCATTACCTTTGCCTGTAAGCGCTCTGCGGGTTCTTTTACATTCCTTTTTTAGAATTCGAGATTCTTTTCGATGTAAGGAATAACCTCGTCGATATCGAGTGTTATCTGCTCCATTGTATCTCTGTTTCTTACGGTAACCTTGCCTGTTTCTTCGGTATCGAAATCGTAGGTAATACACCAGGGTGTACCGATTTCGTCCTGACGGCGATAACGCTTACCTATGCTGCCTGCTTCGTCAAATTCGCAGGGGAACTTCTTGGACATTTTTTCAAAAAGCTCATATGCCTTGTCGGAAAGCTTCTTAGAAAGAGGAAGAACAGCCGCCTTTACAGGTGCAAGTGCAGGATGCAATCTCATTACAACTCTTGTGTCGCCCTCTCCTATTTCCTCTTCGTCATATGCTTCTACAAGGAATGCAAGTGCCACACGGTCTGCACCAAGTGATGGCTCTACGCAGTAAGGAATGTATTTTTCGTTTGTAACAGGGTCTACATACTCAAGATTCTGACCGCTGTGCTCATGGTGCTGCTTTAAGTCGTAGTCTGTTCTGTCGGCAATACCCCAAAGCTCACCCCAACCAAATGGGAACACAAATTCTATATCGCAAGTTGCCTTGGAATAGAATGAAAGCTCTTCGGGAGAGTGATCACGATATCTTAAGTTTTCCTCTCTCATACCAAGACTCAAGAGGAAGTCCATACAATACTTTTTCCAGTATTCATACCACTCAAGGTCTGTGCCGGGCTTGCAGAAGAACTCAAGTTCCATCTGCTCGAACTCTCTTGTTCTGAATGTAAAGTTACCGGGTGTAATTTCGTTACGGAAGGATTTACCAATCTGTCCTATACCGAAGGGAATCTTTTTTCTGGATGTTCTTTGAACATTCTTAAAGTTTACAAATATACCCTGTGCAGTTTCGGGACGAAGATATACTGTGGAGGAAGAATCCTCTGTAACGCCCTGAAATGTCTTAAACATAAGGTTAAATTCACGGATATCTGTAAAGTTTTTCTTTCCGCAGTTGGGGCAGGTAATGCCGTTGTCCACTATGTATGCTTCCATAACATCCTTGGACCAGCCGTCTACTACAACATCCTCACCTTTTTCGTGAGCAAAATCTTCTATGAGCTTGTCCGCTCTGTGTCTTGCCTTACACTCCTTACAGTCCATAAGAGGATCGGAGAAAGAGCCTACATGGCCGGATGCCACCCAAGTTTCGGGGTTCATAAGGATTGCACAGTCGAGACCTACATTTAGGTTTGTTTCCTGAACAAACTTTTTCCACCAAGCCTTCTTTACATTGTTCTTGAACTCAACACCAAGAGGGCCGTAGTCCCATGTGTTTGCAAGGCCGCCGTAAATTTCGCTGCCTGCATATACATAACCTCTGCCTTTGCAAAGGGCAACTATTTTTTCCATGGTTTTTTCAGAATTTAGCATTTTCATACCTACTTTCCTATTTTTACATACATATATATTATAATTTAAATGTAGTTTTGTCAAGGACTTTTGCCCTTTTACTGCCTTGACACGCACCAATTGGAGTGATAAAATATATGTTGTATTAATTTTGGAGGTAATAGACATGAGCGAATGTACACACGATTGCAGCAGCTGCTCGGCTGATTGCGATTCCAAAAAGAAAGAAAGCTTTCTTGCAGACTTAAATCCTGCAAGCAGTGTTAAAAAAGTAATCGGTGTAGTTAGCGGAAAAGGCGGCGTAGGTAAATCTATGGTTACATCTATGCTCTCTGTTCTTATGCAGAGAAAGGGCTACAATACCGCTATACTGGACGCAGATATAACAGGCCCCTCTATACCAAAAGCATTTGGCATAAACACCAAGGCAATTGCCGATGACAGAGGTCTTGTGCCCGTGCCCACAAAAACAGGCATTGATGTAATGAGCATCAATCTTCTTTTGGAAAACGACACTGACCCTGTTGTGTGGAGAGGTCCCGTAATAGGCGGAGCCGTTAAGCAGTTCTGGACAGATGTTATCTGGGAGGATATAGACTTTATGTTTGTGGATATGCCCCCAGGAACAGGCGATGTACCCCTTACAGTATTCCAGTCACTTCCTGTTGACGGCATTGTAATAGTTACATCTCCAAACGAGCTTGTATCTATGATAGTTGCAAAGGCTGTAAATATGGCAAAGATGATGAATATCCCCATACTTGGCATTGTTGAGAATATGGCATACTTTGAGTGCGACAACTGCTCAAAACGCCACTATATATACGGCGAGAGCAAGATAGACGAAATTGCCGCAGCTCACGGTATAGACACAATATCCCAGCTTCCTATAGACAAGAAGCTCTCCGGTGCACAGAACGCAGGTCTTATCGAGCTTTTTGAAGGTCCATGGCTCGATGAACTTTCCAGCAAGATAGAGAAACTGTAAAAACAACAACAAAAGCATACCGCATTTTGCGGTATGCTTTTTTAAGTTAGTCAAGTTCTGCCATTCCCGAGTGGAGCTCGTAGTATCTTCCCTTTTGTTCCAAAAGCTCCTCGTGAGTTCCCCTCTCTATTATAACTCCATCTTCCAAAACCATAATGCAGTTTGCATTTCGTATGGTCGATAGTCTGTGAGCTATAATAAAGGTTGTTCTGTCCTTCATAAGCCTATCCATACCTTTTTCTATATGCTTTTCTGTTCTGGTGTCAACAGAGCTTGTTGCTTCGTCAAGAACCAGTATAGGTGCCTTGGATATGGATGCTCTTGCGATATTTATAAGCTGTCTTTGACCTTGGCTAAGGTTGGCGCCGTCTCCTGTGAGGAGGGTGTTGTAGCCCTTTGGTAATCTCATTATAAACGAGTGAGCACTTGCAGTTTTTGCCGCCTCTATTACCTCATCATCGGTAGCATCGAGCCTTCCGTAGCGGATATTTTCCATTACTGTTCCTGTAAAGAGATGCGTATCCTGAAGTACCATAGCAATATTTTGCCTTAAAAATTCCTTGTTGTAATCCCTTATGTCCACGCCATCTACCTTGATGCTCCCCTCGTCTATGTCGTAGAAGCGGTTTATAAGATTTGTAACAGTTGTCTTGCCCGCACCTGTTGAGCCTACAAAGGCAATCTTCTGACCTTTTTTTGCATAGAGGTTTATGTCCTTTAGAATTTTACGGTCCTTGTTGTAGCCAAAGGTTACATTTTCCATTGTAACCTCACCCATAATATTGACATCCTTTATTTTTTCCGTGAGGTCTTCTTCCTCATCTTCGTCCATAACGGCAAAGACCCTCTCTGCACCTGCAAGGGCAGAGAATATATTTGCAACCTGCATGGAAATTTCGTTTATGGGACGGCTAAACTGTCTTGAGTAGTTTACAAAAACTGCAAGACCGCCTATATCGAACTTTTTAAGAAGGCAGAGCGCTCCGCCCACCGCCGCTGTAAGTGCGTAGTTTATCTGGCTTAAATTACCCATAACAGGGCCCATTACACCGCCTGCAAACTGAGCTTTTATCTGCTTTTTCTTAAGGTCGGCATTAAGCAGTGCAAAGTCGTCTGTAGCCTCGTCCTCGTGACAGAACACCTTTACAACCTTCTGCCCTGTAACGATTTCCTCAATATAGCCGTTTAATGCACCCAGTGCACCCTGCTGCTGAGAGAAGAACTTGCGGCTTCTTTTGGAAATAGCAGTTGCCACTCTTGCAAAAACAGGCATCATAACAAGTGTTACAAGAGAAAGCCATATGTTTGTATACAGCATAAGCGTAAGTGTACCTACTATGGTTATAATACCTTGGAACAGATGTACTATGGTGTTGTTTAGCATCTCGCCTATTGTGTCTACATCATTTGTATAACGGCTCATAAGCTCGCCATGTGTGTTTTTGTCGAAGAAACGGATGGGGAGCTTTTGCATTTTGCTAAACAGATCTGCTCTGATTTTGCGTATTGCTCCTTGGGATATGTTTATCATAATTCTCGCCTGAGCATATGTGCAAACAACTCCCACAAGATACACAAGTCCCATCGTGCCAAGTGCCAGAGCAAAGCCCAGCATATCATATACGCCGTCTGCGGGCTCTATGAATTTGTTTATAATAGGTCTTAGCATATACGAGCCTGTGAGCGAGGCTCCGCTGGATGCAAGAATACACAAAAGTGCAACAACTAGCTTGTATTTGTCCTTTGAAAGATAACCAAATATCCTCTTTATAACAGGCATTATATTTTTGGGTTTTCCACCCTTTATATTTCCGCCTCGCGCACCACGGGGACCGCCCCCCGGACCCTTTGGCATAGGCATCGCCTTTGCCGACGCTGAATACCTTTTGGAAAGTCTCTGGAGCTTTTCGTTTTCTGTCATTATGCTCCCTCCCTTTCCATCTGTGAATAGTAGATATCTCTGTATTCTTCGCTCTTTTCCATAAGCATATCGTGAGTTCCTTCGGCTATAACGGTGCCGTCGCTTACAACTATGATTTTGTCCGAATTTATTACAGAGGATATCCTTTGTGCTATGATAATCTTGGTAGTTTCTTTGAGTTCGTCGGCAAAAATCTGGCGAATTCTTCCTTCGGTGGCGGTATCGAGTGCACTTGTGCTGTCGTCCAAAATAAGAATTTTGGGTTTCTTAAGTAGTGCCCTTGCTATACAGAGTCTCTGTCTTTGTCCGCCCGACACATTTACACCGCCCTGACCGAGTTCTCTCTCAAAGCCTTCCTCGGTAGCTGTTACAAAGCCATATGCCTCAGCCTGTCTGGCACACTCAAAAACCTCTTCGTCCGTGGCAAGAGTGTTGCCCCACTTTAAGTTTTCCATTATAGTACCCGAAAAGAGAACATTTTTCTGCAGAACCATACCCACAGCGTCTCTTAAGTTTTTAAGGCTATAGTCCCTTACATCTATGCCATCTACAAGCACTTTTCCGCTCTTTGCATCGTAGAGCCTTGGTATGAGCTGTACAAGACTTGTTTTGCCCGATCCTGTGGCACCGAGTATTCCTACAGTCTGGCCTGCACCTATCTTAAAGCTTATGCCTTCTAAAACATTATTCTCGCCGTCGGCATTGTAGCTAAAGCATACATCCTTAAACTCAATATCGCCCTTTTCCACTTTGGTATCTTTATAGAGAGCATTTTCGTCGGTTATTTCGGGAACTGTGTCAAGAATTTCGGCAATTCGCCTTGAAGATGCTACAGCTCTTGAGCCCTGTATTATAATCATAGACACCATCATAAGCGACATAAGTATCTGTGTTATATATGTTGTAAACGCTATAAGGTCGCCCACAAGCATACCGCCCACCATTACAAAGTTTCCGCCAAACCACACAACAGCAAGAGTGGTTATGTTCATCATAAGTGTCATAAGAGGCATTGTGCAAATCATAATTTTTATTGCTCTTATGCTGTTTTCCATCAAATCATCGTTTGCAGAGGCAAACTTTTTTTCTTCGTACTCTGTACGAACAAAGGACTTTACAACACGAATGTTGGTGAGGTTTTCTTGTATTTCGGTATTTAGTTTGTCGAGCTTTTTCTGCATTATGTTAAATCTTGGCAGTGCCATTCGCATAATAAGGAATATGCCTAGTGCCAAAATAGGAGTAACTATGGCAATTATAAGTGCAAGACGGGCGTTGATGGTTATTGCCATTATAAAGGCACCTATAAGCATACCGGGTGAACGAAGAATCATAACAAGTGCCATTCTTAATACATTTTGCATTTGCGTAATATCATTTGTAAGACGGGTTACAAGAGAGCCTGTGCTAAAATCGTCTATGTTCTTAAAGGAAAATTCCTGTACCTTCCTGAAAACATCCAATCTCAAATCTGCACCAAAGCTAATGGCACCCTTGGCGGCAAAAAAGTTGCCTAGTACTCCGCCTATCATCATAATGACGGCAAGACATATCATCTTTATGCCCACATCTATTATGTAGGGCATACTCCGAAGCTCCTTAACACCCTCGTTTATAATAAGGCTCATAAGCTTGGGCATAAAAACATCGCCCGCAACCTCTGTGATCATCATAATAGGGCCTATTATAAAGAAAATAAGATGAGGCTTTATGTATTTAAAATATCGTTTCAAAAAAACACCTCCCAAGCATATATATGAAGGTTT
>JAZNFW010000028.1:0-9298 GCA_045576175.1 Clostridia bacterium
GAACTCAAGTACGAAGTTGGTACTATGATCGAAATCCCCAGAGCTGCTCTTACAGCAGACGACATCGCTAAGGAAGCTGAATTCTTCTGCTTCGGTACAAACGACTTAACACAGATGACATACGGCTTCTCCCGTGACGACGCTGGTAAGTTCCTCGATGCTTACTACGATGCAAAGATTTTCGAAAACGATCCCTTTGCTAAGCTCGACCAGACAGGCGTTGGTAAGCTTATGGAATTAGCTGTTGAACTCGGTAAGAAGGTTCGCCCCGAAATGCACTGCGGTATCTGCGGTGAGCACGGCGGTGACCCCGTATCCGTTGAGTTCTGTCACCAGATTGGTCTTGACTACGTATCCTGCTCTCCCTTCAGAGTTCCGATTGCAAGACTTGCTGCTGCACAGGCTGCTATCAAAGCGTAATAATTGCTTTAATACAATTGTTTTTGGGCAAACCCAATTACAAAAATTCAGGCAAAACTAAATATCATTATGAGCCTTGTGAACATAAGGTTCACAAGGCTCATTTTTTGTATAATGGCAGACCTTATTGTAATCAAAAAAGGGTATAAACGTTCACCTAAATACATCATGTGTATTCCAGCTAAAATAAAAATAAATCCAACAAAAACAGAGTGTTTTAGCTCAAACATCATCTCAAAAAATTCTGCAGTTGACAAACTATGAAAAACGGATTATTATATTAAAGGTAATAAGTAAATATTTAGAAAGGATAATTAATTATGGCAGAGAGACAAATTTATGTAGACAAATCGGAAATTGTGCTTTTAGTTCCTGCAAAAAACAAAATGAAAAGATACAATTTGGCAGCAGGTGATGTAAACCGTATTCAGTTTGATAAGAGTGCTAACAAAATTCTTGGATTTATCAAAAGTGAAACTGAAACAATTACCGTGACTTCAGGCAAAGTAGGTACTCCAATGGTTTACAAGAAAAATCAGAACAAAAAGTACTTTGATGAATATAAGCGTGAACTCGAAAGATTTGCAAAGGATAACTATGTTACTTTTGCAGATAATACAAAAGATTTAGTCGAATAAACAGGAAGTATTATTTTGAATGAAAATCGACCTTGTCGGATTCGTCCGATGGGGTCTTTTTGCACTTATAAACAATTAATTGCCGTGTTTATGTAACATTCTTATAAGTTTGACTTTTTTGCCTTTTCGTGTTAAAATATGTTTGATTTTTACTGTTTTGGGGTGAATAATTATGCTTAAAAAAATATCGTTTTTTGTGTTGGCTTTTGTTTTGTTGTCTGCGAGTGTGTGTCAGGCATACAATTTCCCAAAAGCCTTTTTTGATATACAAAAAGAATTGGATGCCGCTATAGAAAAAGGGGATAATTATGGCATAATAGATGCTGCAACAAGGCAGTACAATATTTTTTCTTCCGCACCAAAAGATAACGATATATACGAGGTAACAGCAGCCAAGACATATATGATAGCCGAAGCATACGAAAAGCTTGGAGACTATGAGAATGCAGCACTTTGGTTTAATCTTGCAATAGAATCAAACGAGCACCTTGGTTTTGACGATGCTGCGAGGATATCTGAAGAAAAAGCAAAACAGTTTACTACAGACTTTAGCTTGTACAAAAGAACATACGATACACAAAGTTACTATGGTGCCAAAAATGAGCATCAAATAGGTGTGCTTTCCGGAATTGCGTTTGATTCACCTGTGAGAGAGTCTCTGTCAAATGAATCTATGACTCTTATATATCACACACACGGTCAGGATTTTAATAAGTACTACGAGGGATTTCTAAAGCAGGCACACGAAGAGGGCAAGGCTGTGGAAATTGCGTACAATATGGGTGCAAACGAAGCAGCTGATATAGGAATGATAAATATGTCTTCCTCTGTAATTTCCGATTTTGCAGATATCCTCTCAAAGTATCCCAATGTTCCCATATTTCTTAGATTTGCAGGCGAGGTCAATGCGTGGGAGATAAAACCCAGTGTAGCTGATTACATAAAAGCATTCAGGACAACTGCTAATATAATGCGTCAGAAAGCACCTAATGTTGCTATGGTATATGGGCTTAACTTCGTTTCTTCTTGGGGTACGGAGTATTTAGACTACTATCCGGGCGATGAATATGTAGACTGGATAGGGGTGTCGCTTTATTGTAAGAAGAATTTCTATGATACTCCTTCTGTAGATTTTCGTGATAAAATAGACGAAATTATGTTTTATGCGGGCGATAGTGCAAAACCCGTTATTATGATGGAAGAAATTGTTGAAACCTTTGGAAACCGAAAACCTATAATGATATTTGAAAGCGGTGCCACAGGGCACACAATAAAAAGCGGCGAATATTCGACTAAGTGGGCAAATGAAAGAATTGCTGAGATACTGAATTATCTTCCAATGAAATATCCGCAAATTAAAG
Organism: Clostridia bacterium; assembly: GCA_045576175.1. Taxonomy (GTDB): domain Bacteria; phylum Bacillota; class Clostridia; order UMGS1810; family UMGS1810; genus RGIG8748. The sequence continues at coordinate 2,420 of JAZNFW010000028.1, forward strand.
CAATAGGATATTTCGACCAGTATGTATCCGGAGAAAATGATGACTATTCACTCAAAAATCATTCGGAAATGAAAGAATTTTATAATAGTCAAATTACAAAATCACACATTATCCAGAAAAATAGTCAAAACGACAATGCATCAGCATTTGCAAGCTGCGACAACGGATTTTATGTGTATCAGGCAGTGGAAAATATAAGTCTTTATGCTCATGTCTACGGCACGCAGTGTCAAAAGACAGATTATTTCGTAGACGATGTGTGGGCAGGTGCATCATATGCAGTGCCTTTCTCGTGTGATATAGACTTTTCAAAATATACCCCTGGAAACCATGTTTTGCGTTACAATGTTACCGATGCCAACGGCAAGATTCATTCAAGGTCAGTTAATTTTACGGTGCTTGAAAATATCAAGATAATTGTAGACGGAAAAGAGTTGGAAGGTCTTGACCAGCCGCCCGTAGCCATAAACGGCAGAACAATGGTGCCTGTAAGAGCACTTTTTGATGCTCTGGGTGCAGATGTTGGATGGGATGGCGAAACACAGACCATTACCATATCGCGTGACGGCGATGTATTTACTATGAAGATAGGCAGCAAAGATATCTACAGGAACGGAAAACTATACTTTACAAGCGATGTATCGCCTAAGGCAATAAATGGAAGAACACTCATACCTGCGAGGGTTGCGGCAGAGGAACTTGCGTTTAAAAAGGTTGAGTGGATAGGCAAGACGCAGACTGTTGTTATAAAGTAAAATTTAACAAAGATGTATTTATCCGGACAAGGTCAATCATATTAAATCAAAAAACAATGCGTAAATCCAAGCGAGGATTTACGCATTTTTTTAATGTGTTAAATTAAATTTTACTCGTAGTCTACAACATCCACCCAGGAGAGTAAGAATTCTCTTTCCTCGGAGTTGCCTTTAACGGACTGGGATGCAGCAACAATCGGCATCCATTTTTGAACATACTGCTTTGCAGTGTTGCTCTTTTCACAGAACAGGTCAAGATATTTCTTTGCTCCGTCTATATCGCCGTTAAGACAGAACAAGAGGTATGTTCTTGCGGCATCTGCCGATGCATTACCCTGAGTTGCGTGTGACCAGTCGAGAATATAGGGTGTGCCGTCTTTTGTTATTATAATGTTAGAGGGGTTAAAATCACCGTGGCAAACTTTTGTATGCTTAGGCATCCCTTCAAGACGGGTATGAAGTTCGTAGCGGGTTGTAGCATCAAGATTTGTTTCGCTTATTTTACGGTTCATCTTATCCTTAAGCTTATTAAGTAGGGGAGCTTTCTTGGAATGAACCTCGATTTGAAGATTAACAAAAAGTTCAAGATATTCTTGCTTTTTATCTTTGTTTTCTTCCATAAGCTGAGAAAGAGTCTTTCCTTCGATGTACTGTGATACAATAGCCCATTTTCCGTCTATAGTTGTAACTTCAAGTATTTTGGGGATGTTAAGCCCTGTCTCTTCAATTCTGGACTGATTTAAGGCTTCGTTTAAAACATCTGCTTTTGAATAGTTTTCGTCAAAAACCTTTATACACTTGTCACCGTCGCGGTATATGGTCTTGTCATTTCTAACGGCTATAACACTATCGAGTTTCATAATTAATTCCTCCTTTAAATTCACCTTAGGCCTTTTTGCCTTTATTGCGTACAGTCTTTGTAGCAGCAGGCTTTGCATCTGTCATAATATCTTTTGCAGTGGGCATATCCTTTTCTTTAAAGTGCTTGCCGTAATATGCATTTAGATACATCTCTTTGATTTCGGACATAAGAGGATATCTGGGATTTGCACCTGTGCACTGGTCATCGAATGCTTGTTCAACCATTTCGTCAAGGTTTTCGAGGAATACTTTTTCGTCAATGCCGTAGTCTTTTATTGTTTCTTTTATTCCAACCTTTGCCTTGAGGTCGTTTATTGCTTTAATGAGACCTTCAAGCTTTTGGGTATCTGTCTTTCCTTTAATGCCGAGGTAGTCTGCAACTTCTGCATAACGGCTGAGTGTGTGAGGATGGTCATACTGAGAGAAAGTTCCCATCTTTACAGGTGCCTCGGAAGAATTGAATCTTAATACTTCTTCAATCATAAGAGCGTTAGCAACGCCGTGGGGCAGATGGTGGAATGCACCCAGCTTGTGAGCCATAGAGTGGCATATTCCAAGGAAAGCATTTGCAAATGCCATACCTGCCATTGTAGCAGCATTAGCCATTTTTTCTCTTGCCTCTACATCTGTTTGACCGTTTTCATATGCTCTGGGCAGATATTCAAATACCGTCTTTAAGGATTTAAGTGCAAGAGAGTCTGTGTAGTCTGTAGCGAGCATAGCCGCATAAGCTTCGATTGCGTGAGTTACTGCGTCTATACCGGATGCAGCAGTTAATCCCTTGGGAGCAGACATATGGAAATCTGTATCAACTATTGCCATATTGGGCATAAGCTCATAGTCTGCAAGGGGATATTTAACACCGGTTTTTTCGTCGGTAATAACGGCAAAGGGTGTAACCTCGCTTCCTGTACCTGCAGATGTGGGGATTGCGATGAAGTATGCCTTTTCGCCCATTTTGGGGAATGTGTAAACTCTCTTTCTTATGTCGATAAATCTCATCGCCATATCCATAAAGTCTGCCTCGGGATGTTCGTAGAGCACCCACATTATTTTAGCTGCGTCCATAGCACTACCGCCGCCAAGAGCGATGATTGTGTCGGGCTTGAATGCCGCCATCTGCATAGCACCGTTCTTTGCATTTAAAAGTGTGGGGTCGGGCTGAACATCGAAGAATGTTGTGTGTGCAATACCCATTTCATCAAGCTTATCTGTTATGGGCTTGGTATAACCATTTTCATAGAGGAATGTATCTGTTACTATGAAAGCTCTTTTTTTGCCCATTACTGTCTTTAATTCATCAAGAGCTACGCTAAGACAACCCTTCTTAATATATACCTTTTCAGGTGCACGGAACCAAAGCATATTTTCCCTTCTTTCTGCTACTGTTTTGACATTTATAAGGTGCTTTACACCCACATTTTCTGATACCGAGTTACCTCCCCAGGAGCCGCATCCGAGTGTGAGTGAGGGAGCAAGCTTAAAGTTGTAGAGGTCACCGATACCACCGTGAGAAGAGGGAGTATTAACTAAGATTCTGCAGGTTTTCATACGAGAAGCAAAGGTGTTTATTTTTTCGGTTTCTGTTACTTCATTTAAGTATACAGAAGATGTGTGACCGAATCCGCCGTCTTCGACGAGCTTTTCGGCCTTGTCGAGAGCTTCTTCAAAGGTTTTTGCCTTGTACATAGCAAGAACAGGGGAGAGCTTTTCGTGGGCAAATTCTTCGGAGATGTCAACTGACTCAACCTCGCCTATGAGGATTTTGGTGCCTACGGGTACCTTTACGCCGGAAAGCTCGGCAATCTTAAATGCAGTTTGACCAACGATTTTGGCGTTGAGGGCACCGTTTATTATGATGGTATTTCTTACCTTTTGGGTTTCCTCTTCATTTAAGAAATAGCAGCCCCTCTTGGCGAATTCTTCCTTAACTGTATTGTAGATGCTCTCCAGTACAATTACAGACTGCTCAGAAGCACAAATCATACCATTGTCAAAGGTCTTAGAGTGTATGATGGAGTTTACAGCAAGAAGAATATCTGCGCTGTCATCGATGATAGCAGGAGTGTTTCCGGCACCAACACCGAGTGCAGGCTTTCCGCTGGAATATGCCGCCTTAACCATTCCGGGTCCTCCGGTAGCAAGGATTATGTCGGCTTCCTTCATAACAGTGTTTGTCATATCGAGGCTGGGAACATCAATCCAATCAATAATACCTTCGGGAGCACCTGCCGCTACCGCAGCTTCAAGAACAAGCTTTGCTGCAGCTATTGTGCAGTTCTTTGCTCTTGGATGAGGAGAGATTATAATTGCATTTCTTGTCTTTAACGCAAGAAGACACTTAAAGATTGCAGTAGATGTGGGGTTGGTTGTGGGAATAACCGCAGCAATAACTCCTATGGGTTCTGCAATTTTCTTTATACCAAAAGCCTTGTCTTCTTCAATGATACCGCAGGTTTTCGTATCCTTGTAGGCGTTGTAGATGTATTCAGAAGCGTAGTTGTTCTTAATAACCTTGTCTTCAACAATACCCATTCCGGTTTCTTCAACTGCCATTTTTGCAAGCGGAATTCTTGCTTTGTTTGCAGCTGATGCCGCAGCCAAGAAAATTTTGTCTACCATTTCCTGAGTGTAGGTGGCAAAAATCTTCTGTGCTTTTCTTGTACGCTGGAGAGCTTCTTCGAGCTTTTCAACACTGTCTACTATTTCGTAATTCTTCTCCATTTTTATGATCCTCCTATATTTAACTAACAAATTGATTTTAAAGTGGTTTTGGCAGACAAAATATAAATATTTTGCTACTGTTTGTATTTATTCTAACACGGATTTAAAATCGCGAGAATTCTTAAAATGTTTAATGAGTATTATCAATATAGATAATACCCATACCGGATATAGTTGCACACAAAAAAGCTCGACTTTTTTAAAAGCCGAGCTTGGTTTTAACTAAACATTTTTCTTTTTGAATCGTATAGTATGGATATAAATCTGCGGTCAAGGTCAGTCAGCTTATAGCCTTTTTTATAAATCAGGATGTCTTTATATGTTTTTCGATTCTCTATACATTCTCTTTGAACCAGATTATATCTTTTGAGCAAATTCTTTGGAACAGGGGACACCCACATAAATGTTTCGTGATTTTTGTCGAGCAGTTCAAACTGACTTGCTCTTTCAAAGATATATATTCTTCGGTCGATGGTATCGGGCAATTCCTCCTTTACAACTTTGGAAAGAGGCATAGACGGAACATAGGGGTCCGCGTGGGCAATCTCGATGCAGTCAGTCAAATCGTCAAATGTGATTTCGTCTTTTTGAGAGAGGGGATTGTCCTTGCTCATTAAGAGAGAATAAGTGAATTCTGTAACCAGCTCATACACAAAGCCCTTTTCGTCGAGCATAGATTTGAAATACATATCATAATTTTCAGCGTAACGGATTATACCAAGCTTGTAATCGTGGTTGACCATATTGTGTATTGTTCGCTGCGAATTGGTTTCCTTGTAGAAAATCTCTGCAGGTTCCTTTGCAAGTGTTCTGGAAAACTCCGCAAACGCGTCAGATATATAGCACGCACGAGGAACAGAAATGGAAAACCTTTGTCTGTTTGGTGCACCGTCTTTGTAATACTTTTCAACAGATTCAATCTGGCTTAATATCCCTTTGGCAAAATTCATAAATTCTTCGCCCTCGGGAGTTAAGCACATACCCTTGCTTGTTCGGTCAAAGATGCTTATGCCCAAATCTGCTTCAAGCTCTTTTATGGAACGGCTTATATTAGGCACGGCAATAAGCAAGGTTTCGGAGGCTTTATTAAGAGAGCCGGCCTTTGCAACCTCAAGAGCATATTTTACATGTAGCATATTCATAACGGCACCCACCTTTCACCATTTGCTTAAATTGTATCATATATGAAGAGTTAATTCAATATTTAAAAGTAAATTTGTCAGCAAAAAGCCCACTTGGCATACACCAAATGGGCTATGGAGCTAGTGAAGGGACTTGAACCCTCGGCCTATTGATTACGAATGCTAGAATGAATCACTCTAACCCTTTGAAATAGGGGGTTAGAGTGATTTTTCTGCTGTTGCCACGTTGCCCAATGTTGCCCACTTTTTTGTTATTTTTTACATTAACCCATAGAATGCCTTGTGGCTTTCATTTAGTTTATCATAATACCCACTTGTAGCAGCCAAAGCCTGTTGCTGTGTGACGTGTGTATATACTTTCATAATCACGTCTTGTGTGTTATCACCCATTATTAATTGAATAACTGATATGGGCTGACCGTCTAAAATCAAGCGAGTACACATTGTATGCCTAAATCTGTAAAGCATAACCCCTATATCTTTAAGTCCTGCACTCTTTACAAAGCGCTGTACCAAACATTTAATTGAACTCTCTGATTTAAAATTACCCTCTTTGCTTGGGAATATATACTTACTGTTTTTCATAGCCGAAGGCATTGTGTCAAGATATTTTCTCCACGCTAACAACGCCGATACTGCCATATCCGATAAGGGCAAAGTCCTTATACCATATATGCTTTTAGTCATTCCCATTGCCTCATAAGAACGAGGTCTTTTCTTCATATCTTCTATGCTCTCATATCTTGTAACTACTGCCTGTCTTATCTTAATAGTTTTTGCCTTGCTGTCAAAATCAACCCATTCTAACCCACGCAATTCGCCTGGTCTCATTCCCGTACACTCTAATACTGCAAATATTGTATATAGTATAGGGTTATGATATGATTTTGCAGCCGATAAAATTCTCTTGATTTCTTCGTCGCTATAAGGTAATCTTTCAGCCTTGCTTGGCTTTTGACTATCTGGACATTCAAGCCTTATAAATGGATTGCTTGGAACTTCGTCCTTTGCAAAGGCTTCTTCAAACAACATTTTTACCGTAACAAAGGCTTTTTTCAACGAACTCTGTGAATAGGCAAGTGATAACTCACTATACATTTTAATCAAGTGCCTATCTTCTATATCTGTCATTCTCATATTGCCTATGTATTTAAGAACAGGAACAAGGGAAGAACGATACCCCTCAATAGTCCTTGCCTTTGCTTTTCCTATACCCCTGTTGAGAATATCCCTTGAATATTGTTCAAATGTCTTATCTGTGTAGTTTGTATTCTGTGCCATATTTGCCGACACGAAGATAGGCTGCTGAATAGGTACTCCATTAAGTTCTGCTAATCTTTGAGCAAGGTAACGCTCTGCTTCTTCTTTGACTTTGAAACGCTTGCCAGGGCGCAACC
>JAZNFW010000029.1:0-7574 GCA_045576175.1 Clostridia bacterium
AATTGGGTGCAAAATTTCTTAAGTACGGAATTGATTTTAATGCTAAATAATAGTTAGGCGCATCAACAAAAATATTTGTTATAGTTACAAATTACTTTTGTCAAGTCCATACAATTTAAAAGATTAGTTTGCCGATTTATAATATTTACATATACTATCGGATGCGAGAAAATCCAGTATTCTCGCCAGTTCTAAAGAATTTTGTTCAGAAAAAATCCAGTGAAAAAATAGGGAAAAGTTAGTAGGTCCTATTATTCACTGTTCTCCAGTCTTGACACGAATCAGTGTTGAAGATGATAACGCCTGAAAATATTTAAAATGAGGAAAATAAAATGAAGAAAGTAAAAAAAATATCGTCATCGCAAATAATTATGCTCGGCTTTTTTCTGGTAATTATGGCAGGAAGTATTCTTTTGAGCATGCCTGTAAGCTCGGCTACTGGCAGGGCAGTGAAGTATATTGATGCACTATTTACAGCTACAACAGCGACATGCGTTACCGGACTTGTGACTTTGCCAACTGTAACAACTTGGAGCGTTTTTGGACAAGTTGTTATTCTTGTATTGATTCAGGTCGGCGGTATGGGAGTTATAACTGTTATTACCGCATTAATGATGCTTATTAAAAAGAAGTTTGGAATTGAGGACAGAATTTTAATTGGAGATTCATTTAATCTTAATTCACTTGAAGGAATAGTAAAGCTTGTAAAAAAAGTTATAAAATATACTCTTATAATTGAAATTGCTGGAGCTTTAATGTATATGACTGTCTTTGTGCCGGAATTTGGCATAAAAGGCATATGGATATCTGTTTTTACATCAGTATCTGCATTTTGTAATGCAGGAATAGATATTATAGCAGAAAACAGTCTTTGTAATTATACCTTAAATCCAATTATAAATATAACCACAATGATGTTGATTGTCTTAGGCGGTATAGGTTTTATTGTGTTGCTGGATTTTGGCAAAATGGTTAAAAACAAAAAAAGAAGACACTTAAAATTTTTGAGCCTTCATAGTAAAATTGCACTTTCTGTAACTTTGTTTTTAATAATTTCAGGTGCAATCGTGTTTTTGGCTTTTGAGTATAATAATCCAAAATCCATCGGAAATTATTCGTTGTGTGAAAAAATAATGAGTTCATTTTTTCAGTCTGTAACAACCAGGACTGCGGGATTTGCAACCATACCTCAGGAAAATTTTACTGATGCATCTATGCTTGTGTCGATGCTTCTGATGTTTGTTGGAGGGTCGCCTGCGGGTACTGCCGGAGGAATAAAAACAGTTACATTTTTTGTACTTATAATCAGTGCACTTTCTGTTATAAAAAATAAAAGAACAGTTGATATTTTTAACAGACAGCTTTCTGTAGAAGCAATTAAGAAGTCGGTAGCTGTGTTTACAACCTCGTTTTGTATTGTTATAGTTTCTGCTGTGCTGTTGTTGGTGTTTGGAGAAGGCAGTTTTCTTGATGTAATGTATGAAACAGTAAGTGCAACAGCAACAGTGGGTCTTACCAGAAATTTTACTGAAACATTGAATCTTATTGGGAAAATCATTGTCATTTTTACAATGTATTTTGGAAGAATTGGTCCATTATCATTAGCACTTGCATTTGGTATAAATAAAAAAAATGAAAATATAATAACAAACCCCCTTGAGGAAATAAGCGTAGGGTAAAGGAGTTTAATTTATGGGTATTAATAAAAGTTATGCAGTCTTTGGTCTTGGAAGATATGGAAGGGCTGTTGTAAGTGAACTGTTAAATAACGGAGCTGAGGTAATAGCAGTGGATTATAATAGCAGAGTAGTGGATGAATTGGCTGGTGAAATACCAATTTGCAAATGTGCTGATATAACAGAACCGTCAGCAATAAAGCAACTGGGAATACCTAATGTGGATGTTGTTATTATTTCAATGGCGAAAAGTTTTGAAGCCACAGTAATGGCAACTATGCTTTGTAAAGAAGCAGGAGTAAAAAAGGTAATAGCTAAGTGTTCAAATGAAGCTCATTATAAAATTCTTAGGAAAGTTGGAGCGGATGAGGTCGTTTTCCCTGAATATGAATCGGGAATTCGTCTTGCTAAAAACATTTTAAGCTCAGGGTTTATTGATATTGTTGATATATCTGATAACATTTCAGTTTTAGAGCTGGATGTTAAACCGGAGTGGGATGGAAAAAAACTTAGAGAACTTGACTTAAGAAGAAAATACAATCTTAATGTTATAGCATTAAAGGAAAACGGGAATATAGATATTGCTGTAAATCCGGATTTGGTTCTCAACAATAATATGAAAATGATAGTGATTGCTAATCAAAAAGAAATTAATCGTATTAAATAGTTTGCCGATTTTGATATTTACATATACTATCGGAGCAGGAAAATCCAGTATTCCTGCGGGTTCTGAGGAACAGTGTTAAAGGAAAGTCAGTTGAAAAAATAGGAAATAGTTAGTAGGTCCTATTATTCACTGTTCACCTGACTTGATACGAACTTTATAAAGGATGTCGAATGTTGTCGAAAAAATAAAGCCTTCCCCTTGAGGGGAAGGTGTCAGCGATAGTTGACGGATGAGGTGTGATATGAAAAAGACAAAAGGATATTATCTAAGATTATGGAAAAATATTGGATTCATAGTTATCGGCTTGGGTGCAATTATTGCATTTTTATTTAATGAGGAATGTTTTGGAGTAATAATCACACTAATAGGTATTGTGATAAATATTATTCCGTATATGATAGGGAATTTGGTATATATTTGTCCTAAATGCAAAACACAGTTTAGAAAAACGAGTGACAAAATTGTTTTAAAAACTTCTAGCAGAGCTACTTGTTGGGCACTTTTAACTTGTCCCAAATGTAAAAAGACAAATTTTTGCAAGACAAAATTGGTGTCAAAAGAAGAATTATAAAAACAATTTGCATCTAAACCTTATATGTCGCATTGTCGAATTTTGTGAAACTAAAAAAGCCTCCCTTGTGTAAAGGGAGGTGGCTCGAAGAGCCGGAGGGATTGTAAATGAAAGAATATAAAGCTCAAAAGATATTGAATACAATAATCTATGTGTTATACATACCGCTATCATTTTTCGGATTTATGTGCGGTATGGCAACAGATGGATTGATTGATGAAACGAATAATATAATAATTATTTTAACACAAGGGGACGGTTCTTCTGTGCGTTGCTTGTGCCAACTCTCTTAATTCAATAAAATAGTTTACCGATTTTAAAATTTAATATAATAATTTAAAGGAATATGATTGATGAAAAATAACAATGAACATATGTCGAAAACAAGAAGAATATATTTTTTAAGGCTAATAGGAAGAATAGCCATATTCATTGTTGCGCTTCTTACATACATATTTGCACCTAATCAGTTTGATGTTGCAAACGGATGGAACTTCTTTAATGGGTTTTCGCCTTTGCATCTTTTGTGGATGTTGTGGATGTGTGATATGGTGATGCAACTAATCCCCGTAAAATCACATATTTCTATCGGCTCGCAAAAAGTATTCCAGTCGCTTTTCAAACCAATAAAAGAAAAGATCAACTACAAAAATCTTAAGCAATACATAAAAGACACAACTGCAACGGCATACAAGGTAATGGTAATATGGATTGTATTGACTGTTTTGATTAGTATGCTGTACATCAGTGGAATTATGGACACGGGAATGATGATATTAACAGCAACATTTTTTTATGTGTGTGATTTAATATGCGTTCTCATCTGGTGTCCGTTCAGGCTCATAATGCACAATAAGTGTTGCACAACCTGCAGAATATTTAATTGGGATCATCTTATGATGTTTTTGCCTATAGTTGCAGTTAATAGTTTCTATTCCTGGTCGCTTGTAGCATTTTCTTTTGTTATATGGCTTATATGGGAATTGTGTGTGTTTACCTATCCCGAAAGATTTTGGGAGAATAGCAACATGGCACTCCGCTGCTCCGAATGTACAGATAAGCTTTGTACACAATATTGCAGAAAATTAAGAAAATAACTTAAATAAACAAGGGTAAGGCTCAATTCATTGCGGTTTATGCTCAACCGCATACTCTACAATCAAAGAAAGGAAAAAAACTATGACAAAGAAAGAATATTTGCTAAAAAAATATGCCGAAATGGAAGAAAGATATATCTCCGGTCAGATGGAATTTTACAAAACCCCGTCTATTGCATACATAGAGCCATTTAAGATTGCAGATGAACTTTATTATGTTGGAGACAAAAAGGTTTGCATTCATCTTATAGATGCAGGTGATGGTTTAATACTTATTGATTCGGGATTTTTCGGTGCAACGCATCTTCTTGTAGACAGTATATGGCGTGCAGGTTTCGACCCCAAAAATATCCGATGGATTATTCACACCCATGGTCATTACGACCATTTTGGCGCATCGGAAGAGTTTCGCAATTTGTATGGAGCAAAGCTTGCCATAAGCAAAGTGGATGCACAGCGTCTAAGAGAAAAACCGCATCGCTCGCATCTTAGGAATACTCTATATCCTTTGGCAAAAGTGCCCGACTTTGATTACGAAATAGAAGATGGCGAGATTTTTGAATATGGAAATATTAAAATCCGCTGTGTATTAACACCCGGTCATACAGATGGTGTACTTAGTCTGTTCTTTGATGTTACGGATAATGGCAAAACATATCTTGCGGGATTATTTGGCGGTGCAGGATTAAATGCTGTAACCCTTCCATATATTTGCTACAACGAATTGAGTGAAGATGGCGCACATAAGATGCTTTCTTCAATCGAAAAAATCTGGAATGAGCCTGTGGTGGTACATCTTGGTAACCACCCCGGCAACAACCGTACTTTGCACAAACGCGAAAAACAGCTCAAAGAGGGCGGAAACCCATTTATAGCGCCGGAAAGCTGGCACGAATTTTTAGAGGGAACAAGGACGCAAGTTGAAGGAAGAATGATTAAAAACGAAGAAATGGCAAAAGAAATAGAAAACCTTAATTGATGTATATATTCTTATTCGAAATCGTATTACACAACATAGTAATAACGCAAAGTGTTTTTTGAAAAATAGTTTCAAAAATTCCATATGGTTATTATAATTCCATTTACTTGCACAAACCAATGCTATATAATATGATTAATAAAATAGGAGATTTTGGCTAGGAATATATACAATGTTAATATATTTATGCTCCCTATGATGTATTTTTGTGTCGAAATCCCGCTTAATGCTTACTTTTAATAATGCTATGTTTGGAATCAAACAAATTTAATAGAAGGGTGTGTTGTCAATGGAAATTAAACAGGCTGCTATGGTCGGAACTCTGGAATCCAGCGATATCCAGATTAGCATTTCTCCTAATCCCGACAAGGGCTTGGAAATTCAACTGCAAAGTGTTGTAAAAGCTCAGTTTGGCGATTCTATTATTGCTACAATAACCGAGGTTTTGGAATCCTTTGACATTAAAGATGCATTTGTGGATGCTGTAGACAGAGGAGCACTGGAATGGGTTATCCGTGCCAGAATGCAGGCTGCTTGTTGCTCTGCCACAGGAACCCGATTCGATTGGAAAGGGGAGGATAAGTAATGCAGACTGCTAAACTCAAGAGAACTTCTCTTTACGCCAGCGGTGCAAGTCCGGTTAATATGATACAGGCTGCTTTCTATAACGAAGATTGCCTGGTTTACGACCTTGAGGATTCAGTTCCTTTATCGGAAAAAGATGCTGCCAGGCTTCTTGTGTACAATACAGTTCGCTATCACAGACCGGCAAACAAGTATGTTATAATCCGTGTAAACGGTATATATTCTGAGTACATAGACGAAGATTTAGAAGCAGCTGTTCGTGCAAATCCGGATGCTATCCGTATTCCCAAGGTGGAATATAAAGAAGAGGTTACCCGTATTTGTCAGCGCATTACCGAGATAGAAACTGCTGCCGGTATGGAAGTTGGCAAGATTGAAGTATGGTGCAATATTGAGTCTTACATGGGACTTATAAATGCCTACGAAATTGCAACTGCCGACCCCCGTGTTGTTGCATTGGCACTCGGAGCTGAGGACTTTACTGCAAGTATGAAATCGCATCGTACAAAAGCGGGCCTCGAAATATTCTACGCTCGTAATGCACTCCTTACAGCTTGCCGCCACGCAGGTGTAGAAGCTATAGATGCGGTATTCTCCGACATCAATGATATCGAAGGTCTTAAGGAAGACACAACTCTTACAAGTAACCTAGGTTTCGATGGTAAGACCTGTGTTCACCCCAGACAGATAGATGTTGTTAATTCCTTCTTTACTCCCAGCGAAAAGGAAATAAAATACGCTCTTCGTGTGCTTAAGGCAGTTGAAGAAGGAGCAAAATTAGGAAAAGGTGCTGTCACATTGGATGGCAGTATGATAGATAAGCCTATGGAGCTTCGTGCAAGAACAACTCTTGCACAGGCGGAAGCTGCAGGAATTAATGTAGGGGAGGGATTACTGTGATAAATGCAGTAGGAAGAGAACTTCCGGAAAAAATCGGAAATTACATAGTAAAGCCTTATGAGGGACCAAGAGACACAATCGAGGCCGATGGGGCAGTATGTTCCCGCAGAAAACCCTCTAAACGCGGTGCAGCAGAAAGCAAGCTCATGCCCGATTTAAAAGCGGCAATTCAGGCTTGCGGACTTAAAGACGGAATGACAATTTCCTTCCACCACAGCTTTAGAGAAGGTGACTATATAATCGGTCAGGTGCTTTCAGCTATTAAGGAGCTTGGCATAAAGGGCTTAAGATTTGCACCCAGTGCGGTTGTAAACATCAAAAATCCTTCCATTGTGGATTTTGTAAAAGATGGCACTATAGATAGAATTCAGGCAAGCGGTATCCGTGGAGAGCTTGGCGATGCAGTTGTAGATGGTCTGGAACTCGCAGAGCCCGTTATACTTCGTCCTCACGGTGCCCGTCCTCACGCTATTGAAAGTGGCGATTTGTCCATTGATGTAGCATTTATCGGTGCATCTCAGGCAGATGATTTTGGTAACTGTACAGGTCAGGTAGGCCCCAATGCTTGCGGTTCTTTGGGCTATTCCTTTATCGATGCAACCTGTGCCGAGAATGTAGTGGTAATTACCGACAATTTGGTTCCATATCCTTGCGTTCCCATTTCTATCTCACAGATGTATGTGGATTATGTAGTAAAGGTTGACCAGATTGGTGATTCTGCAAAGATTGGTGCAGGTGCTGCCCGCAGAACCAAAAATCCCCGTGACCTTATGATTGCACAGCGTGCAGCAGATGTTATGGCTGCAAGCAGACTCTTTAAGGACGGATATTCCTTCCAGACAGGTGCAGGTGCCATAAGTATTGCTTGTACAGACTTTTTGGCAGAACATACAGAAAAGGCAGGCATTCAGGCAAGCTATGCACTTGGCGGAATGACTGCAAATATAGTTGAAATGTACAAAAAGGGTCTTGTCCGCACTCTCTTATGTTCACAGTCTTTTGACGCTGTAGCTGCAAGAGCTATTGTAGACAACCCCAACATCGTAGAAATCGACAACTCAATGTATGCCAATATGTTTAACAAGAGCTGTGCTCTTGA
>JAZNFW010000030.1:0-3418 GCA_045576175.1 Clostridia bacterium
CCTTCTGCTCAACAAGAACGCTCTTTATGGAGCCAACGAGCTTTGTTCTGCCGCGCATCTTCTTGATATCTATAATTCTAAAGGATGCCTTGTTGCCAACGAGCTGGTCGAGCTCTGCAAGGTATCTGTCGCTTGCCTGTGAAGCAGGCACGAAAACACCTACACCATTGTAAGTAACGATAACACCGCCGTTTACAACCTGTGTTACAGTACCCTCAAGAACTGTCTTATTTTCAAATGCTTCTTCGATTTCCTTGATGCCTTTCATAGCAAGGATTTTCTTCATAGAAAGTGTAACTTCACCCTCTATATCGTTAACTCTTACAACGAAAGCCTCAATTTCGTCGCCGGGTTTAACAAGTTCTTTTATGTCCGCTGAAGGGTCGCTGGACACTTCAGATGCAGGAACAAAGCCATCTGATTTGTAACCGAGGTTAACACTAACACCGGCTTCAGAAACGCTCATAACCGTTCCTTTCACTATATCCCTTGTATTTAAAGTGATAAGAGATTTTTCATACTCCTCAAATTCTGCAGCAAAATTCTCGCTGCCGTTTTTCATCATTTCTTCCATCTTTTCTACTACCTCCTTAATGATTGCGGCGGGTGTTGAGGCGCCTGCCGTTATACCAATTGTCTTTGGTATATTTATATCCTGGGGAAGATCCCCAAAATTTTCGATTTGGTAAGTACTTGGGCAGTACTTTTTGCATATGGCAGTTAGCTTTGTGGTGTTTGAACTGTTCTTACTGCCTATGACAATCATCATATCCACCTTGGCGGCTATTTTGCCTGCCTCGGTTTGCCTTGTACTTGTTGCACTACATATTGTATCAAATACTTGTACACTTTTGCAACTGTTTTTTAAATATTTTACAATTTTTTCAAAAGTTTGTCTGTCCAGAGTGGTCTGGCTTACGACACATATTTCGGAATTACAATCTATCTTGCCGTCAAGCTCCTCTATATCCGTAGCAATCAGGGCACTATCAGAGCACCAGCCGTTTATGCCTATAACCTCGGGGTGATTTCTGTTACCCACTATAACTATTGTTTTGCCCGCCTTGTAGTTTTCGCTTACTATGTTGTGGATTTTCTTTACAAAAGGACAAGTGAGGTCCACATACTCTATACCATTATCGGTAAGAGAATCCACAGAGGATTTGGGAACTCCGTGAGCTCGTATTGCTACCTTTGTGCCCGATGGAACAGAAGTTATATCGTCATACGAATATACTCCCATATCCTCGAATTTTTTGACTACATCGCTATTATGTATTATGGGACCAAGGGTGGCTACTGTGCCGATGCGTGCCTCGTGTTCCAGCCCTTCCACAGCGTTTTTTACGCCGAAGCAAAAGCCTGCACTCTTAGCTAAAATAATCACTTTAAATCACCTAATGCTTTGATATCGGAATATATAGCTTCTGCCGCCTCTGCCAGTTCTTCCTGAGTAAGTTTTCTGTCCTGATAAGCGGACAAATCAACGCAGTCTCCCACTGTGATTGTGACTTTGGAAAAAAGCTTGTAGCTGGCATTTATATGTATGGGTACCACGGGCACCTTTGCCTTTAATGCTATAAGTGCGGCACCGGGTTTTACGGGAGCATTGGGATTTTTCTTCTCCCTTGTTCCTGTAGGAAATATACCCAGAACCTCGCCATCCTTAAGAGCCTTAAGCGATGCCTTGACAGCACCTATATCGCCGCTTCCTCTCTTTATGGGGATTACATTTATGGATTTTAAGTACCACCCTACTATGGGAATCTTAAAAAGCTCGCCCTTGCCTATAAAACGGATAGGTCTGTCTACCGCATAGGACACAACAAGGGGGTCGAACATACTTATGTGATTTATACAGGCAACGCAGGCTCCATCGGGAAGCGTTCCCTCGCCTTTTCTTTCAACCTTAAAAATAGCGGAAATCACTAAGCGCAAAATCTTTTCTATAAAGCTCATTTATTATCTCCAACTCTGTCTGTTATAATGTCTTTCACAGCCTGTACCGCCTGTTCGAAGCTAAGGTCGCTTGTATCAACATACACAGCGTCATCGGCTTGCTTTAAAGGTGCACACGCTCTTGTTGAATCGTTTGTATCTCTTTGTATCATGTCGGAGAGCACATCATCGTAGGATACATCCTGCCCTTTTAAGATAAGTTCATCGTATCTTCTCTTTGCTCTCGCCTCGGGCGATGCTGTTAAAAAAACCTTGACATTTGCAAAAGGAAGCACCACAGTGCCTATATCTCTTCCGTCCATAAGGCAATCGTTGCCTCTTGCCAAAGAGCGTTGGAACTCCAGAAGCCACTGCCTTACTTCGGGAATTGCCGAAATATCAGATGCACCCTTGGAAACCTCGGGAGTGCGTATGAAATCGGTAACATCCTCACCGTCGCAAAGCATACGCTGAACACCGTCCTTATACACTACCTCCATCTTTGTTGTTTCAAGCATAGAGCATACGGCATCTTTATCGGAATTTATATCCAAAGATTCCGACAATGCCTTGTAGGCAAGTGTCCTGTACATCGCACCTGTGTCTATGTACATATAGCCCTTGTCCTGTGCTATTTTCTTGGCAATTGTGCTTTTTCCTGCTCCTGCAGGGCCGTCTATTGCGACATTTATCATCATTCTCGCCCCGTTTCTTGCAAATACCATTTAATTATACTACAAAAAAACAAAATATACAATAGATTTTTTAACAAAATTTAATTTTTAAGGTTAGTTTTAAAGAACTGTGCAAGCTCATCTATAAACACCCTGGTTAGCGTGCTTATATTCTTGTCTTTTCTTACGATATATCCTATTATGTACTCGCCCGAGGTGTCCAGAGGCACAGACAAAATATTGCCTCCGGAGAGCTTTGAATAGTTCATGGTGCCGGTTCCTATGGTGTAGCATTCTGTTATGAAGAGCATATTCATAAGCGTTGCTCTGTCGGTTATCCTAACATTTTTGTTGGAATGGATTTTGTCCGAAAACTCCTCGGTAAACATAGAGGAATTGTGGCCGCCCTGCTCATATGTGATATATGGGTATTCCTTAAGCTCGGAGAAGGTTATTATCTTGTTTTGTGCGAGCGGATGGTTTTTGCCTATATACACATGGAAAGGTGTTTTGAAAAGCGATTTGAACTGAAGTCTCTTGCCGTCGAGCAGTCTTTCCATAACACCCATATCCGTGTCCTTTATGGCAATTATTCCAACATCGGAAAATGACTTTTCGACATCGTCTATAACATTGAAGGTTTCCACCTCTCGTATAGAAAAGTCAAAGTTCCCCATACCGTTTTCGCTCAGGAAGTGACCGAACACCTCGGCAACAAAATCATAATGCTGAGAGGAAATGGATATCTTTTCTATCTTGCTGGGACCTGAATATCTGTCTATGATATAGTCGGCATTCGAAACAAG
>JAZNFW010000031.1:0-4730 GCA_045576175.1 Clostridia bacterium
ACTTAGACTTGCTGCTCACAAGCTCCCTGTTAAGACCAAAATCGTTGTCCGCGAAGACGAGGAAATGGAGGGCGATTCTAAATGAAAATCAACGAAATAAAAGATCTCACAAATGAAGAATTAAACTTAAAATTAGAAGAACTTAAGAAAGAACTCTTCAACTTAAGATTTCAGCATGCTACAAATCAGCTCGACAACCCCAGAGTAATTACTGAAGTTAAGAGAACTATTGCGAGAGTTAAGACAATCCTTCGTGAAAGAGAATTAAATCAGATTGCCTGATTAGAGAGGAGAAGCTATAAGAATGGAACGCAATTACAGAAAAACTCGTATTGGCACAGTAATAAGCGATAAGATGGAAAAGACTATCGTAGTTGCCATAAAAGAGAATGTTAAGCACAAATTGTACAGCAAAATTGTAAAAAGAACTTATAAACTCAAGGCCCATGACGAAGAAAATGTTGCCAAAATCGGCGACAAGGTAAAGGTTATGGAAACCAGACCTCTCTCTAAGGACAAGAGATGGAGATTGGTTGAGATTGTTGAAAAAGCTCAGTAATTTTACAGGAAGGAGAGAAGTTAGGTGATTCAACAGCAGACTTTATTAAAGGTTGCCGACAACACCGGTGCAAAGGAACTTATGTGCATCAGAGTACTCGGCGGCTCCAGAAGAAAATATGCCAATATCGGTGATGTTGTTGTTGCTTCTGTTAAAAAAGCAACACCCGGCGGTGTTGTTAAGAAAGGTGAAGTTGTTAAGGCAGTTATCGTTCGTTCTGTAAACGGCCTTAGAAGAAACGACGGAACTTATATCAAATTCGATGAAAACGCAGCAGTAATAATCAGAGATGATAAAAACCCCAAGGGTACTCGTATATTCGGACCTATAGCTCGTGAGCTTAGAGATAAGGATTATATGAAGATTTTATCATTAGCACCTGAAGTTCTTTAAGGAGGTGGCATTATGAAAAACAAAATTCATATTAAAAAAGGTGATAATGTAGTTGTTATTTCCGGTAAGGACAAGGGCAAGAAGGGTAAAGTTTTGTCCGTTGGTGCAAATAAGAGAACAGTTCTCGTAGAAGGTATCAACATGGCTACCTGTCACACCAAAGCAAGAAGACCCGGTGAAACAGGCGGTATTGTTCAGAAGGAAGCTCCTATATATGCCTGCAAGGTAATGCATATCTGCGAAAAATGCCAGAAGCCTACCAGAATCGGTTACAAGATTATGGCAGACGGCACAAAGTCCAGAGTGTGCAAAAACTGCATGGAAGTATTAGATGACTAATAGAGAGGAGGATTTTCGCATATGACAGTTTTGAGAGCGAAATACGAACAGGAAGTTAGAAAAGCTCTTATGGAAAAGTACGGCTACAAGAGCCCTATGCAGATTCCTAAGCTTGATAAAATAGTTATAAACATCGGCGTTGGCGAAGCAAAAGACAATGCGAAGGCACTCGAGTCCGCAGTTGCAGACTTAGCTGCTATCACAGGTCAGCAGCCCGTAATCACAAAGGCAAAGAAGTCCGTTGCTAACTTTAAAATCAGAGAAGGCATGAACTTAGGTTGCAAGGTTACACTTCGCAGCGACAAGATGTATGAATTCTTAGACAGATTATTCAATATAGCACTCCCCAGAGTAAGAGATTTCAGAGGCATTAACCCCAATGCTTTTGACGGCAGAGGTAACTATGCTTTGGGTATTAAGGAACAGCTTATATTCCCCGAAATCGATTACGATAAGATCGACAAAATCAGAGGTATGGACATCATCTTCGTTACAACAGCAAAGACCGACGAAGAAGCAAGAGAGCTCCTTTCTCTTATGGGTGCTCCGTTCACAAAGGCTTGAGAGGGGGAAAAGTAAATGGCAAAGACTTCTATGAAAGTTAAGCAGCAGAAAGTGCAGAAATACAAGACCCGCGAATACACCAGATGTAAAATCTGTGGCAGACCTCACGCATACTTAAGAAAGTTCGGCATTTGCCGTATCTGCTTTAGAGAGCTTGCATACAAAGGTCAGATTCCCGGTGTTAAGAAAGCAAGTTGGTAAGAATTAAAAGATAAAAAGGAGGTAGCACTATGCAAATTACAGATCCTATCGCTGATATGCTTACTCGTATCAGAAACGCAAATTCTTCAAAGCATGAGTCTGTAAATGTTCCTGCTTCTAAGCTCAAGATTGAGATCGCAAGAATTTTGAATGAAGAAGGCTACATCAACGGATATGAAGTTATAGATGACGGTTTGCAGGGTATGATCAAAATCACCCTCAAATACGCAGCTAACAAGCAGAAGGTTATAACCGGTTTAAAGAGAGTATCTAAGCCGGGCTTAAGAGTATACGCAAGCAAAGAAGAGCTTCCCAGAGTTTTGAGAGGCTTAGGTATCGCCATTATTTCTACTTCTAAAGGTATTATGACCGACAAGGAAGCAAGAAAGTTAAATGTTGGCGGCGAAGTACTTGCATTTGTTTGGTAAGAATTAGGGAGGTGAAATAATTGTCACGTATTGGTAGAATGCCTATCGCAATACCCCAGGGTGTTGAGGTTAAAATAGGTGCAAACAACGAAGTTACCGTAAAGGGTCCCAAGGGAACACTTCAGAAGGTACTTCACAAGGATATGATAATTAAGCAGGAAGGCAGCGAAATTATCATAGAAAGACCGGATGACAAGAAAGAAAACAGATCACTTCACGGTCTTACAAGAACACTTTTAAACAACATGGTTGTAGGTGTAACAGAAGGTTATGCAAAAACCTTGCAGATAAACGGTGTAGGTTACAGATGCCAGAAGCAAGGCAAGAAGCTTACTCTTACATTAGGTTACTCCCATCCCGTAGAAATGGAAGATGGCGACGATTATACTTTCGAAGTTCCCGATCCCAACACAATTATTGTAAAGGGTATCGACAAGCAGATCGTAGGACAGATTGCTGCTGTTGTAAGGGAAAAGAGATTGCCTGAACCTTATAAGGGCAAGGGTATTAAGTACGCTGATGAAGTTATCAGAAGAAAAGAAGGTAAAACCGGCGCTAAGAAATAAGTAGAAAGGAGTAAACGATAATGATAAATAAGAAAAGCAGTAATGCACAGAGAATAAAAAGACACTTAAGAGTCAGAAAGAATATTTCCGGTACTCCTAATCGTCCCAGATTAAACGTTTACAGAAGTCTTAGCAACATCTATGCACAGGTTATAGATGACGTAGCTGGAAAGACACTGGTTTCTGCGTCTACACTCGACAAGGAAATCAAGGAAAAGATTTCTTACGGCGGCAACAAAGAAGCAGCTAAAGAGGTTGGTCTTCTTGTAGCAAAGAGAGCACTTGATGCAGGCATTAAGGCTGTAGTGTTCGACAGAGGCGGTTATGTATACCACGGCAGAGTTGCAGAACTCGCAGAAGGCGCCAGAGAAGGCGGCTTAGAATTCTAATAAGGAGGTAAAAGCTTTTATGGTAAATTTTAATGCAGACGAATTAGATTTAAAAGAAAAAATAGTTAACATCAATCGTGTTGCTAAGGTTGTAAAGGGCGGTAGAACCTTCAGATTTAGTGTTCTTGTCGTAGTTGGCGACGGAGACGGTCATGTAGGTGCAGGTACAGGCAAGGCTGCCGAAATCCCGGATGCAGTAAGAAAGGCTATAGATTCTGCTAAGAAGAATATGATAGCAGTTTCCAGAGTTGGCACTACTATTGCTCACGAGACAATCGGCGAGTTCGGCGCAGGTAAGGTTTTATTAAAGCCTGCCGGCGAAGGTACCGGTGTTATCGCAGGTGGCGGTGTAAGAGCGGTTTTAGAGCTTGCCGGCATCAGAAATATAAGAGCGAAGTCTCTTCGTTCCAACACTCCTAACAATCTTGTTAACGCAACAATCGAGGGCTTAAAGAGCCTTAAGGTTGCTGAGGAAATCGCAGCTCTCAGAGGCAAGACCGTAGAAGAAATCCTCGGTTAATTATAAGATTAGGAGGAAATAACGATGGCTAAAATAAAAGTAACTTTAATAAAGAGCACAATCGGATCCAAGAAGGACCAGATTGCTACAGTAAAGGCTCTTGGTTTAAAGAAAATCAGAGACGAAAAGATTCACGAAGCTACACCTCAGATTAAGGGAATGGTAGCAAAGGTTTGCCACTTAGTAAGTGCAGAAGAAATATAATTCTTAAAGGAGGTGCTTTAGATGAAATTATTTGAACTCACTCCCGCAAAGGGCTCCACAACGGACTCTAAGAGAAAGGGCAGAGGTCACGGTTCAGGTAACGGTAAGACAGCAGGCCGAGGCCACAAGGGTCAGAACGCAAGATCCGGCGGCGGCGTAAGAATCGGCTTTGAAGGCGGACAGATGCCTATATACAGAAGACTTCCCAAGCGTGGTTTTACAAATATTTTTGCAAAAGCTTATGCAGAGGTTAAGGTTTCTGACTTAAACAAGTTTGAAGATGGTGCAGTTGTAGACGCACAGGCTCTTATAGAAAAGGGAATAATCTCCAAGAAATTGGATGGTGTAAAGGTTCTCGGAAACGGTGAACTTACAAAGAAGGTTACTGTTAAAGCAGCTAAGTTTACAGCTACTGCAGCATCTAAGATAGAAGCAGCAGGTGGAAAGGCAGAGGTGATGTAAGGTGTTTAAGACTCTTAGAAATGCCTGGAGTATTCCGGACTTAAGACATAGAATGCTTTACACCTTGCTCATGATATTTATCTTCAGACTCGGTTCATACATTCC
>JAZNFW010000032.1:0-8494 GCA_045576175.1 Clostridia bacterium
AAAGCTTCGGGGAACTTCTCTGCCATCTGAGCGATAGGCATAGGAGTACGAACGCCTGCAACAACGTCTTCACCCTGAGCGTTTATAAGGAATTCACCCATAAGGCCTCTTTCACCTGTAGCGGGGTCACGAGTAAACGCAACACCTGTACCGCAGTTGTCACCCATGTTACCAAATGCCATCATCTGTACGTTAACAGCTGTACCCCAGGAATAAGGGATATCGTTGTCACGACGGTAAACATTCGCTCTGGGGTTGTCCCATGAACGGAAAACTGCTTCTACAGCACCCATGAGCTGTTCCTTAGGATCTGTGGGGAAGTCCTTACCAATCTTGTTCTTGTATTCAGCTTTGAACTGGCCTGCGAGGACCTTTAAGTCTTCAGCTGTAAGCTCGATATCCTGAGTTACACCCTTTTCTTCCTTCATTTCATCGATAAGCTGTTCAAAGTACTTCTTACCAACTTCCATAACAACGTCGGAATACATCTGAATAAATCTTCTGTAGCAGTCCCAAGCCCATCTGGGGTTACCGGATTTTGCAGACATAGTCTCTACAACTTCCTCGTTGAGACCTAAGTTGAGGATTGTATCCATCATACCGGGCATGGATGCACGAGCACCGCTTCGTACGGAAACGAGAAGAGGATTTTCCTTATCGCCGAACTTCTTGCCGGTGATTTCTTCCATCTTTACGATGTACTCCATAATCTGTGCCTGGATTTCGTCGTTGATCTTACGACCATCTTCGTAATACTGTGTACAAGCCTCAGTAGTTACGGTAAAGCCCTGGGGAACAGGAAGACCGAGTTTGGTCATTTCTGCAAGGTTAGCACCTTTACCACCCAAGGTGTTTCTCATTGTGGCATCGCCTTCTGAGAAAAGGTAAACAAACTTATTTGCCATTTCATATACCTCCATATAATAATATACTAATTATATCACAAACTTTATTGTATAACAAAATACAGCAAAATGCCAGTGTTTTTTGCCACTTTGGTCATTTTTGGTTATTTTTGTGAATTGTGCACTGTAAAAATTGGCGTTTTGAACAAAAACGCAGGCTATTTATTGCCGGAAATGATGCTTTTAAGGTATGTAAGAGCCGGCGGAAAAATCTCCATTGAATGTATCATGTATTCCTGCGCAATTTTTGAGACCGTATCCACATCATTTTCTGCACCGCCATAGGCAAAAACACTCTTGTAGTCTGCACCCACAATAAACTCAAGCTGACTTAGTGCTCTGGGGGTGAGCTTGACCAAATCGCCCGCAGAATGCGCGTGGCAGTTTTTGCACACGAGAGTTCCCTCCGAGGTGTCAAAATACTCCAAATCCTTTTTTGTGCCGCAAATAGAGCACGAAGATAAATTGGGCATAAAACCTGCAAAGCAAACCGTTTTTAATTCAAAAACGGCTTTAAGACGCAAAAGATAGCCCATTACATCACCGTTTTTGCACTTTTGCTGTGCCTTTGATGTGAGGTAAAGGGTATTTAATACAAAGCTAAAATAGTCATCCTCCAAAGGAAGCTCCTCGGGAAAGGATTTTACAACATCTGTAAAGTAGGCTGCAAAAGCCATCTGCTCCACGGACTCTCTTATGCCATAGAAATTGTTTATAACCTCGGCAGAAGAAACATAGTAAAGCCCTCCCCTCTGGCTTAAGACCATTTCGCTGTAGCAAAAGGTCTGCAGCGATGCAAAATCCTTATGCTTGTGCGAGCGTATTCCTTTGGAAATAGCGGTTACTTTGCCGCAATCCTTTGTTTGTATGGTAAAGATTTTGTCGTTATCATTTAAATTTACCGCAGTCAACACCAGACCTGATGTTTTTATCTCTTTCATCTTTTATCCTCTGCTTTTCCTTAAGTTTCTGAAGCACATACAATTCAACTATGCCGTAGTCTGCACCCACATTCCACCAATCCGGATAATACATCATATCTAAGACTCTCCTTTTTTCCTTATGTCATTAGTTTGCCATAAGGAAATGAGTCTATGAGTGGTAGTTTAATCCTCACTTGTAAGTATGCCTATTTCACGCATAATGCTGTTGGAATTTCGCCAGTCCTCTTTTACCTTGACCCAAAGCTCCATAAAGACCTTTGCATCGAGCATTTTTTCGCATTCTTCTCTGGCATATGTGCCAATTTGCTTAAGCGTTTTTCCGCCTTTTCCTATTATTATTCCCTTATGGGAATCCTTTTCACAAAAGATATTGGCACTTATATCAAACATATCACCCTTGTCGGTCTGTCTGTATTTCATCTCAACGATTTCGACCGCTGTGCCGTGAGGGATTTCATCTCTTAATGTTTTTAAGATTTTTTCTCTTATTACTTCTGCAACTATTTCCTTTTCCATCTGGTCGGTAACCATATCCTCAGGATAGTACATAGGGCCTAGCGGAAGCATTTCCTCAATTACTTTTTTGATTTCATCAAGATTATCTTTTGTGCGTGCACTAGCGGGAATAACAGCATCAAAGCTGTGCTTTTTGCAATACATATCTATGACACCGAGCAAGTCCTCTTTTGGCACAGTGTCGGTTTTGTTTATTACGAGTATGGAAGGTAGTTTGCCTATTTTGGAAATTATTTCCTCTTCTGCACCCGATATATGTACAGTAGGCTCAACAACTAGCAGTACAAGATCTACACCATCTATGGCATCATTTACCGCTTTTACCATATTTTCGCCAAGACGTGTTCTTGGCTTATGAAAACCTGGCGTATCTAAAAATACTGCCTGATAACCATCACCGTGAAGTATGCCCAGAATTTTGTTTCTTGTGGTTTGTGGCTTTGGCGACATAATTGCTATCTTCTGCCCTACCAATTTATTAAGCAGTGTGGATTTTCCAACATTTGGTTTTCCGACTATTGCAACATAACCGGATTTAAAGTTATCTGTCATTGTTTTTCACCCCAATGCCCACTCCCATTACAAACAAAACAGTGAGCACAAAAAATATTATGTACTTAATTCTTGTGAATATATCTAAAAGTGCAGGAAATAAAATCTCTGGCTCGTAAAACAGCACCAGTGCAGTAAAAAGCGAAAGAAGTGCAAACACCAACACAAACGATGCCGACACATCCTTTGCCCGTTTTGCCTTTTCGTGATACTCTTCTGTGCAAAGGTCAACCGTATGCTCCAGTGCAGTATTTATAAGTTCTGCACCTATAACAAGCGCCGCCGTAAATGCCAAAATCATATAATCGTATTTAGAAAAATCATAATACTCCGTAAACATAAATGTACCAATTAAAGCACAAATATGAAACCTCAAGTGGCTCTGGGTTCTTATTGCATACCAAAGTCCGTTAAAGGCATAGCGAAAGCCCCAAAACGATTTATCTTTTGAGCGAAAGCCTTTCAAGAGTTTCCTCCTCCTTTAGCCTCATTATTTCCCTCTCATCCTCATTTTCGTGGTCATAGCCCAGAAGATGAAGAACGCTGTGACAGGTGAGATAGCCTATTTCTCTCTCAAAGCTGTGACCAAATTCCTCACTTTGCTCCTTTGCTCTTTCTATGGAAATAACGATATCTCCCAAAATGAGCTTGTCCTCAAAATAATCGCCAACTCCTGCCAGAAGCTCGCCATCTTCTAACTCCAAAACAGGAAAGCTCAGAACATCAGTAGGTGCATCAATAGATCTCTGCTCAAAGTTTACAATTCTTATGTTTTCGTTGTCTGTGATTGTAACTGCAACATAGCAGTCCTCGCTAAAATCTTCGAGTTCTAGAGTTTTTAGCACAACAGCACTTATTATGTCCTCAATTTCCTGTGTTACTTCGAATTTTTCCTGTTCATTTACGATGTCGGTAATAACGATCATTTATTTTGCCTCCGGTTTTCTTTTGTGGGTGTTTTCTCTCTTTTCGTATGCTTTTATTATCTTCTGAACAAGGCGGTGACGCACAACATCTCTCTCTGTAAAGAAGCAAAAAGCAATATCCTCTATGTTTCTTAGTATATTTATTACATCCTTAAGACCGCTCTTTTTGCCGTCAGGCAAATCTATCTGTGTGATGTCTCCTGTAACGATGGCTTTGGAATTAAAGCCTATTCTTGTAAGGAACATCTTCATTTGCTCGGGTGTGGTGTTTTGTGCCTCATCGAGTATTATAAAGCTGTCGTCGAGAGTTCTTCCTCTCATATATGCAAGCGGTGCAACCTCTATAGCTCCTTTTTCCGAAAGTCTCTGAAAATTTTCCATTCCGAGCATTTCATAAAGTCCGTCATACAAAGGTCTTAAATACGGGTCCACCTTGTTTTGCAGGTCGCCTGGCAAAAAGCCAAGCTTTTCGCCAGCTTCCACCGCAGGTCTTGTGAGGATTATTCTTGATACCTCTTTGTTTTTAAACGCCTTTACCGCCATAGCAACGGCAAGATAGGTCTTTCCTGTACCGGCAGGGCCTATGCCAAAAGTGATGGTATTATTCTTTATTGAGTCTACATAGTTTTTCTGCCCTATGGTTTTACTCTTTATGGGCTTTCCCTTTGCACTGATGCACACGCAATCTGCCCCATACACCGTGGCAGGGTCCACTCCCGCCTTTACGCTCTCTATAGCATAGGCGACATTTTGGTCGTTTAAGCTGTCGCCGGTATCTAATATTCTTATGAGATTTGTAATTACATCTGCCGCCATAGCGACCTCGTCATCGCCACCCGATATCCTAACAGCTTCGCCACGGCTTATGATGTTTACCTCGAACTCTTTTTTTATAAGATTGATGTTTTTATCAAACTCGCCAAAAACAGATATTATTTTATCAATGCTATCAAATTCAATTACTTTCTCCAAGGGTATTTTCCTCCGCTTTTTGAATTTGTATTTCCACCTGCTTTGCAATATTCTCAAGGCTCTCTAATGTAACAGTTACATATATATTGCCGTTTGGCAAAATTTCATATCCGTATGTTCTTTTGACCGTTACGGCATCCTCTGCTCTTTGGGAGCAAATTGCATCGGTGAGTGCCTCTGTCGCCTGAGAAATTACCACATCGTCGGGCAGAATTTTCTTCTTTACTATTATCTCACAAAATTCGTCTGTTGTAAAGGTTATGGGTAAATAAATATTTTTAAACAATCTTACATTTTTGGTATTTGTATTATGCAGATAATCTTTGAATTTTACTTTGTCGGAAAAATACAATTTTATCTTTGTGCCAAATATAGTTATGCTCTTTTTGTTTTGCGTTTTTCCCGTCTTAATCTGCCGTGTTTCCGTGTGGTGATACTCTCCGTCAAGTGTACGCCATGTCCTTGCGGTAACAGTGCCGGTACTGTAAATATACCTGTCGTGACTGTATGCGGTTTCTGTTATTCCGCTCACTAAAAGCTGACCGGCATCTACAGTATCGCCTCGCATTACTGTTTTTCTTCCGCTTTTTACCTGCATATCCTCTATTACGCCCGGATATGATGCCACAATGTTTGCGGGCTTGCTTTTGTCTACAATACCTACAGAATCACCTTTTTCCCGCACCTCCACAACTGCCCGTGTGCCATCGAGCGTCACCCATAGCCACGAGAGTGTGTCTAATTTTATAAGTGCGTTATTTTTTATCTGTGATATTTTTTTGCCAAAGCGAAACTCCCCTACCGCGATTGCATTCTCCTTCATAACGGCTAAAATTTCCTCCGTGCTTGTTGTTTCGTTGCCGACCACATCTACAACCCATATACACGAGGTTAGATATACAAAAAGCATTAACGCCAAAACAGCACCAAGATAAAATCCGTATCTTTTGCGGTGAATATGCACAAAGTAAAGTGCACCCTTCTTACCGACTATTTTTACGCGTGCTTTTGTTTTCCGCACAAGAGGGCGAATTCTTTTAAAATCCGAAAAGCTCATTGTACACAAAAAGAATTCTCCATCCTCTTTGGTAGAATACAAGACGATATTTTCCTTTATGCACTCGTTTGCAAAGTTTACAAAATTTTTTCGGTTTATCTTAAGGGTAACATTATTCTTCCACGAAAAGCGCTTCATAATTCCTCCGATATGCCCATGCAATCCTCAAGATAAGATATACTTTTTATTTCGCCCTCCATCACAATACGCGATGGTGAAAAAAACTCTATAACAAGAGATGACCCACACACCAAAAGGTAGTTATAATCAAGTTCCAAAAGCAATTTGTTTTCTGTAAAAAGCTTGACTTGGCTATAGTTTTCTACAAGCATTACAGAATTTTCTATAAGTGTGACCTTGGATTTTTCCTTGGCGAGCCTTTCAATATCTTGGGTTACTTCTTTTATTTTGTTTAGTACAGACATATGAAAAAACCTCCGTCATAAAATACTTTATGAGAAAATTCTTCGATATATGTGGAGGCCGTTATGTTTAAAATAAAAAAAAGCTTTTTTACATATCTAGTCCTTGCCCTTATGGTCCTGATAGCCGTGAGGTCTGAGCATATTCTCTCGTGTGTTAAAGAGAGTATGCTGCTTTGCTTTTCTACGGTTATCCCCTCGTTGTTTCCTTTTATGGTATTATCCTCGCTTTTTGTAAGCTATGCAGACGGCAGCTCCTTTAGGCTGATTGGCATTCTTACAAAAAGTCTCTTTGGCATAAGCCCAGTAGCTAACACTGCCTTTATATGCGGTATGCTGTGCGGATATCCTGTTGGGGCAAAGTGCACACTTGAGCTGTACAAAGCAAAAAAAATATCCGCCTCCGAGGCGGAAAGTCTACTGGCGTATTCAAACAACTCAGGTCCTCTATTTGTAATAGGTGCGGTGGGTGTCGGCTTATTCGGCTCTCTTAAAATAGGAATCGTCCTCTATGTTATAGAATTTATTTCCGCTCTTACCGCAGCTTTTGTACTAAAGCGTTATACATCCTATACGGTATCCAAAGGCTTAAGCCGGTCAAATTGCCGCATTGGTCTTACAGAGAGCATTTGCACGGGTGTAACAAATGTAATGAGTGT
The DNA here is from genome assembly GCA_045576175.1 of Clostridia bacterium. Classification (GTDB taxonomy): domain Bacteria; phylum Bacillota; class Clostridia; order UMGS1810; family UMGS1810; genus RGIG8748. The sequence goes on from JAZNFW010000032.1 coordinate 6,954, forward strand.
ATGCGGATTTATTATATTTTTTGCTGTAATAAACACTCTAATAGAGCCGCTTATTTCTTTTCTGCCCGATTATATTTCCTGTATACTGTCCGCCATTGTGGAGGTAACAAACGCAATATTTAAAATACAAGGTAGCGGACTTAAGAATGCACTTACCCTTACTGCATTTGCTTTGGGGTGGTCGGGATTTTCCGTTCATATGCAGGTAAAAAGCCTCGTTGGAGATTCCGGGCTCAGTATGAAGAAATACTACATAACAAGGCTTTTTATAGGCTTTTTTTCTGCGCTGATAACTTATCTTATAACTTCGCACTTTGATTTTATGTCTTTATTTGTGTTGCGCCAGAAGTTTAGTGTGGTATGCATAATATTTGTGATTTGCATTTTTGCGGGATTTTTAATGCAAAAAAAGAGGGAGAAAACTCTCCCTCGATTTTAATCCAAGATATAAACTCTTACATTTCTTCTTCCGAACTGCATACATTCGTTGTAGCTACTAAAGAAAAGGTCTACCTTATTTCCCTTGATAGCTCCGCCTGTATCCTCGGCAACACAATATCCGTACACAAAGCTGCCGTCAGCAGATTCGATATACATTCTTGTGCCAAGCGGTATAACCCTGGGGTCAACTGCTACTGTACCGTACTTTGCGCGTGTTCCGGATGCAGTTATGCCGTATCCGGGGTCGGACGGCCATTTGCCGCAGCTCTGGAAAGAAAGGTCATATGCAGTAGCACTGCAGTCGATAACCTTTGAATAGCTGAAGTTCTCTCCTTTTTCGAGCATTCTGGTGCCGCCAAGAGCACCTACAGCCTTAACCTCGGTTACGGGCTCTCTGGTACGCTCCGAAGAAATATGCTCACGGCTTATTTCAACACCGTTGTGCATAAGAACTTCATATGTCTGACAGTCAATACCGGTAACACCCGGTGTTATGATTTTACTGTCTGAAATACTCATTGATGTGTCAGTAATTGTCTTGGTAGCATACGGAATCTCCGTTTCTTCCTTAACAATTCTCCTAACTACTTTTACAATATCTAAATGATTTTCGGTTTCCAGCTTTGTTTCGAGCGGAAGATTAATTATGTCGTGGTAGTTAATATCTATACCCTGCTCATTTAAAAATTCTCCAACTGTCTGTGCAGTAGTAAGATATTCGTTTGTTTTAGTTCCTATGCTCACAGAAACCTTTTTAATTCTCTGGACAACCACTGTCTGAGAAGATGTAATCTGAGTTCCAAGTGCAGGAGTAACAACATCGTACTCAGAGAGTACAACTCCTGTGTTTGCAAGAAGCTCCTCTACAGTTGCCCCAGTTGACACAAGATCATAAAGTCGGGTTCCATCTACAACCTCTATATCGAAATACTGAGGCGATGCATAAGATACAGTCGCAGTAAATGAAAATACCAATGCGAAAACTATAGCTACTGACTTTCTGAATTTGTGAACCTTTTTAAACACATCATAAATATTTCTATCTTGGCGTCTTTTATGCTCAGATGTTATAGATGATTTAATTTTTGAAATTCGATCTG
>JAZNFW010000033.1:0-4365 GCA_045576175.1 Clostridia bacterium
GAAGAAGTAAACGATGTAACAGCAAGCCTTGTTGTAGCACAGATGCTCTTTTTGGAAGCAGAAGATCCCGATAAGGATATATGCCTTTACATCAACAGTCCCGGGGGTTCCATCACAAGTGGTATGGCAATATATGATACCATGCAGTATATTAAGTGTGATGTATCAACAATTTGTATTGGTATGGCGGCATCTATGGGTGCATTCTTACTTGCAGCAGGTGCCAAAGGCAAGCGATTTGCTCTTCCCAACAGTGAGGTTATGATACATCAGCCACTAGGCGGTATGCAGGGTCAGGCTACTGATATCAAGATACACGCTGAGCGTATCATTAAGATTAAGGAAACCCTTAACAAAATCTTGAGTGAAAGAACCGGCAAGCCGTATGAGACTATCTGTGCAGATACAGAGAGAGACAACTTTATGTCTGCATACGAAGCAAAAGAATACGGTCTTGTGGATGAAGTCATCGAAAAGAGAAAATAATATTTTTTGGGGATGTAAAATGTGCGAAATGCTTTGGCGGTTTACATCCCCAATTTTGCTAATTTGTATTGTGAGGAGTATTTTAAATGAGCGAAAAGCATAGTAATAATATTTACTGCTCTTTCTGCGGAAAGACTCAGGACCTTGTTACAAGACTCATAGCAGGTCCCAGCGGCGGAGTATATATATGTAACGAATGTGTGGATATATGCAACGATATTCTGGACGCAGAACTGGATATAATAGACACCGAGCCTATGCAGATGGAGGAGCTTCCAAAGCCCGCCGATATCAAGGAAATTCTTGATATGTATGTAATAGGGCAGGACGACGCCAAAAAGAGTCTTGCTGTGGCGGTGTATAACCACTATAAGAGAATAAATCACATTTCCGACCCCGATGACGATGTAGAGCTTACAAAGAGCAATATACTTTTAGTCGGTCCCACAGGTTCGGGAAAAACCCTTCTTGCACAGACACTTGCCAAAATCATAGATGTACCTTTTGCCATAGCTGATGCTACATCGCTTACCGAGGCAGGCTATGTGGGCGAAGATGTAGAAAACATTCTTTTAAAGATTATACAGGCGGCAGATTACAATATAGAAAACGCCCAGAGAGGCATAATCTATATAGACGAAATAGACAAGATTGCAAGAAAATCCGAGAACCCATCAATAACCCGTGATGTAAGCGGCGAGGGAGTTCAGCAGGCACTTCTTAAAATACTTGAAGGAACCGTTGCATCTGTTCCACCTCAGGGCGGAAGAAAGCATCCGCAGCAGGAGTTTATACAGATAGATACTACCAATATTCTGTTTATATGCGGCGGGGCATTTGACGGACTCGATAAGATTATAGAGCGCCGTACAGGCAAAAAAGCACTTGGATTTGGTGCACAGATAGAGTCTAAGGCATCCAAGGATGTCGGCAAGCTCTTTAAGGAAATGCAGCCGGGCGACCTTATAAAGTTTGGTCTCATACCCGAATTTGTGGGAAGACTCTCTGTGAATGTTTCGCTCGAAAGTCTTGACCGTGAGGCTATGATACGAATACTTACCGAGCCTAAAAATGCTCTTGTTAAGCAGTATATAAAGCTTCTGGATATGGACGGAGTAACCCTGGAATTTGAAGAGGATGCCCTAAAGGCTATTGCCGACAAGGCAATAGAAAGAAAGACTGGTGCCAGAGGTCTTAGGTCCATTATGGAAGAAATAATGGGCGATGTTATGTATGCTGCACCCTCTGAAAGCAATCTTAAAAAGTGTATCATCACAGAGGATTGTGTAAGAGGCACAAAAAAACCCAAGCTTTTAACAAAGGCAAGGGCAAGACTTAGCGAAAAATCAGTTTCATAAAACAATACGGCTACTCTTTGGCGGATACTATGTCAAAAAAGAGTAGCCTGTTTATCGTGAGGAATGCAAAATGAAAACCTATAATATACCTATTTTTGTGCCGCACAAGGGCTGTCCCCACGATTGTGTTTTTTGCAATCAAAGGAAGATTACAGGTCAAATGGACGATATAGAAAAAGAAGCTGTGGTGCGGACAATAGAAGAAAATCTAAAAACTATGGATAAGGATGCTTATATTGAAGTTGCCTTTTTTGGCGGAAGCTTTACAGGTATAGATATAGATAAACAGACCGAGCTTCTTAAAATTGCCTACAGCTATGTACAAGAGGGCAAAATAAACGGCATAAGATGCTCCACCAGAGCAGATTACATAACAGACGATATACTTACTAACCTCAAAACCCACGGAACTGTTGCCATAGAGCTTGGCGTTCAGTCAACAGACGATGATGTGCTAAGGTGCTCAAAAAGAGGTCACACATTCCATGATGTTATAAAAGCATCAAAAAAAATAAAGTCCTACGGAATAAAACTTGGACTCCAGATGATGCTCGGCCTCCCGGGAGACACAAGAGAAAAAATGATAAAAACTGCAGAGGACTTAATATCTTTAAAACCCGATTGTGTGCGGATATATCCAACTCTAGTAGTTCCCGATACTGCGCTTTGGGATATGTATGAAAATGGCATCTACACTCCGCTTTCTCTGGAAGAAACTGTTGATATTTTGTCCGTAATTATTCCTATGTTCGAAAAAGAGGGTATAGATGTAATAAGGGTAGGGCTTCAGACAACGGACAATATAAACCAAGATACCGTTAAGGGTCCGTACCACCCTGCGATAAGGGAACTTGCAAACGGAAAAATCATCCAAAAACTTATACAAGCCAATATGGATAAAGAAGCAGTTAATGTGTGTATAAATCCGAATCGAATGTCCGAAACCGTTGGCCACAAAAGATGCAACAGGGAGTATTTCAAAAAAACATATGGTGTGGATATGATTATAACCACAGATAAATCCATAGATGAAAACACAATTATAGTAAATGACAAAAAGGTATCTTTGTTCTAAATGGTACTTTGTTGCTTTGTGTATGAAAAAGTACGCTTTTTTCTCGTGTATTTTGGCTATTTTTAGGATTGTGGAATTTTTGGTTTTTTTGTATAATTACAAGGTAACATATTTTATGTAAAAAAGATAAGACTAAGATTGGAGAGAACAAGATGAATTCCGAAATAGTGTCGAATCGTAAATTTGACTACAAGTGGATAATAGTTGGTATATCTTTTGTTTTGGTAATGGTTTGTCTTGGCTTTTGCAGCGGTACCAAAAGCCTCTTTATTGCACCGATTACATCGGCACTTGGCATAGAACGCAGTGCTTTTTCGGGTAATGACAGCTGTAGATACATAGCCACGGCAATTATAAACATATTTTTTGGTTCGCTTGTAAAGCGTTTTGGTCCAAAAAAACTCATAGTTGCAGGTATTATAAGCCTTATAGCTTCTCAGCTTGTGTATTCCTTGGCAACCAATGTTTTTGTTTTCTATATTGGCGGTATTCTTCTTGGTATCGGTATTGCTTGGACTACTACGACAATGGTAGGCTGCGTGGTAAATAAGTGGTTCAAAGAGAAAACAGGAACTATTATGGGGATTATTCTTGCTGCCAACGGTCTTGGTTCGGCAATAGCAATTCAGATAATAACACCCATTATCGAATCAAACGCTTTCGGTTACAGAAATGCATACAGACTTACCGCCATTATACTTGCTGCGTTATGTGTACTTGTTGTTATATTCTTCAAAAACAAGCCCAAGAATTCTCAGAATGACGAGGATGTTGTTCACAAAAAGAAACGCGGACGAGTCTGGAATGGTATCTCATACAAGCAGGCAATAAAGATGCCATATTTCTATGCTGCTGCAGCTTGCATTTTCTTTACAGGCTTTGTTCTTCAGGGTGTAGTAGGCGTTGCTGCAGCTCATATGAGAGATGTTGGTCTTGATCCTACATACATTGGCACAGTTTTAAGTATACATTCATTAGTTCTTACGGCTTTCAAATTTCTCACGGGATATTTTTACGATAAATTCGGTCTCAGGACTACAATGAACATCTGCTCAATAACTGCAGTTGTAGTAATGGTATTTCTTTGTATGATTACCGATTCAGTAACAGGCAAAATATTTGCTATGATTTATGGCATATTCTCTTCTTTGGCACTCCCCTTGGAAACAATTATGCTTCCCATATATGCAGGTGACTTATTTGGTCAAAGGTCGTTTAACAGAATGCTTGGTATTTTCGTATCTGTAAATACTGCAGGCTACGCATTGGGTGCACCTTTTTTAAATATGTACTACGATTTATTCCACAGCTACAATTCCGCATTTATAATCTGTGCTGTTGTTATGGCTATTGTAATAATTACTCTTCAGTTCGTAGTTAAAGAAGGTCACAGACAGCTTAAACTTGCCCAAGAGGCACAAGCATAAAAGGTTTTTATAGTATATT
>JAZNFW010000034.1:0-2408 GCA_045576175.1 Clostridia bacterium
GGGGGAGGACAGTCCGTGTGTTATAATAGTGTGAATTTATAAATGCTGGATGGTGAAAAATACGAAAAAATAAAAAGAGTGAAAATCCAAACAGGTTTGGACGAAATCCTTGCTATGCTCGGATGAAAATAAATCCTTTTATCATACGCCGTAGGCGTATTTCACGCCCAAAGGGTATTTCACAAATCCGCAGGATTTATTTCATTGAAAAAAGACTATTCTTTCGAATAGTCTTTTTTCTGGTCGGGATGACAGGATTCGAACCTGCGGCCCTCTGGTCCCAAACCAGATGCGCTACCAAACTGCGCCACATCCCGAAATGCACAACAAACACATTATACCAAAACTTTATTTTAAAGTCAAGGATTTAGAAAATATAATTTGTTTGACTTGAAAGTTAATATATGCTAAAATTATTAATAATGCATAAATATGTAAAATATGCACAAGGTAAAGTATTTACCAAATAAAAAGAAAAGGATGATACTTAATGAACAAAAGCAAAATTATCAAAATCGGCGTTTGTCTTCTTATGCTGATTGCGGTAATAGTTCTTTGCCTTACTGTATCCAACAGTGGCATGGAAGGTCTCCCCGAGGGAGCATCAAAATATTACGGCACAATAGCAACAATCGCACCCCCTATAATTGCAATACTTCTTGCACTTATTACAAAAGAGGTTTTCAGTTCCCTCTTTATAGGTATTGTGCTTTCGGCTCTCTTTGCCGCACAGTTCAATATAGTAGGCACTATAGATACTGTTATTAACACAGGCTTTATAGCAGCTTTTGCAGGCAACGCAGGTATATTTATATTCCTTATAGTTTTGGGTGTTATGGTAGCACTCATCAACAAGGCAGGCGGAAGCGCAGCCTTTGGCGCATGGGCAAAGAAGAATATCAAGTCAAAGATTGGTGCACAGCTTGCTACATTTGTACTTGGTGTTCTTATATTCATAGATGACTATTTCAACTGCCTCACAGTAGGCGGTGTTATGCGTCCTGTCACAGACAGCCACAAGATTTCCAGAGCAAAATTAAGCTATCTTATAGATGCTACTGCAGCACCTGTATGTATGATAGCACCTGTATCCTCTTGGGCAGCAGCCGTTGCAGGCTATGCAGCAGAGGGCGAGGGTATGTCGCTATTTATTAAGGCAATACCTTACAATTTCTATTCACTTCTTACATTTGTATTTATTATAGCTATTATCTTTATGAATTTTGACTTTGGTCCTATGAAAAAGCAGAATCTTCTTGCTTTAAACGGCGAGGAAGAAACAATAGATACAGATGCAGACGACATTCCCAATGTTAAGGGCAAGGTTATAGACCTCATTTTCCCCGTTATAGTGCTTATAGTTTCTTGCGTACTTTCACTCCTCTATGTTGGTGGTTTCTGGAGTGGCAACTCAAGTCTTACTGGTGCATTTGGTGATACAGATGCAACCGTGGGTCTTCCTATGGGTGGTATTATAGCTCTTGTTATAACAATCATCTACTATGCAATAAGAGGTATAGTTTCCTTCAAGGAATCTATGGAAAGAATCCCCGCAGGCTTTAATGCTATGGTTCCTGCAATTCTCATTCTCCTCTTTGCTACATCGCTTAAGAACATCACAAACGATGTTCTCGGTATTGGTGTGTTTGTAGACAACGCTATGACAGCAGCTGCACCCGGACTTGCTAACTTCCTTCCTGCAGTTATCTTCCTTGTTGCGTGTCTTCTTGCATTCTCTACAGGTACATCCTGGGGAACATTTGGAATACTCATTCCCATTGTTGTACTTATATTCCCCGAAGGCTCAAGCCTTCTTACAATCGGTATGTCCGCTTGCCTTGCAGGTGCGGTTTGCGGTGACCACTGCTCACCTATATCCGATACAACCATTATGTCTTCGGCAGGTGCTAAGTGCAACCACTTAAACCATGTAACAACACAGATTCCCTATGCGGTATTCGTAGCTGTAATATCCTTTATAGGATATGTTATGACAGGTTTTGAAGCATTAAGAAGCTGGTATATAGTATTCCCCGCACTCGTTGTTATAACAATTGTGGGTCTCATTGTTACAAAGAAGATTACAGCGGAAAAATAATTCGCATTTTGTAAAAGTATAATGAAAGGAGAACTGTCATGAAGAAAATGTGCTTTATAGTTAATCCCCGCTCCGGCAAGATTAAGATTAAGACTGCACTTTTGGATGTGCTCGAGATTTTTGCAAAGTCCGGATATCAGGTTGATATAAGGATTACTTTAGGCAGAGACCAATATCAGATAATGAAAGAACTCTCAGATAATGATTTTACTCCCAAAAGCGATATAGGGGTAAATCTGAAATTGGTAACAGGCGGTATCTTGCAGGCTACAGTTGCAGGAATAGAGCCCGATGTTTACCTCTTTGCTCC